>NZ_JAUSKL010000022.1 GCF_030646925.1 Candidatus Binatus sp.
CGAAGCGATGGAGGAAGGGATCAGGCCGTGGTGCGCGAGCTATGGCGCCGCCGTGGAAGCTCTCGAATACGACTTCGAGGGTAGTTCCGGGATCTCTTACAAAGCCCATGAAGTGCGATTCAGGCACGGCTCGCGGATCACCGCGCTCCCATCTAATCCTGACACCGCTCGTGGCTTCACGGCCAACGTGGTGCTCGACGAGTTCGCGATTCACCGCGACTCCCGCAAGATCTGGTGGGCATTGTTCCCGGCCGTCTCGCGCGGTGATCTGAAGCTTCGTGTCCTGTCCACGCCGAGAGGCAAGGACAACATGTTTTACGAGCTGATGACCGCGGAACATTCTGTGTGGTCGCGCCATACGACCGACATCCACCAGGCGGTCGCTCAAGGACTCGAACGCAATATTGAAGAGCTCCAGGCCGCGGTTTGCGACGACGATCTCTGGGCGCAGGAGTACGAGCTCAAATGGCTTGATGAGGCGTCCGCGTGGTTGACCTACGAGTTGATCACCGCATGCGAAGATCCCGAGGCCGGCAAACCAGAGAAATACCAGGGCGGGTTCTGTTTCATCGGCAACGACATCGCGGCTCGCAATGACCTGTGGGTCGCCTGGGTATGGGAGCTGGTGGGCGACGTGCTCTGGACGCGTGAGGTTCGCGTGCTCCGGCGCGCGACCTTCGCCGAACAGGACGCAGTGATGGCGGAACTGATGGGGCACTACCGAGTAAGCCGGCTTTCGATGGACCAAACCGGCATGGGAGAGAAGCCGGTCGAGGATGCGAAGCGGCGTTATTCCGGAAGAGTCGAGGGCGTGATTTTCACACCGCAAGCGAAGCTCGCGGTCGCGAGCCTGGGCAAGGCGGGGTTCGAGGATCGCCGAGTTCGCATCCCGGCCGGCGACTTGGCTCTCCGCGGAGATCTGCACAAGCCCAAGAAGGTGGTTGGACCGACCGGAATCCCGCGACTCATCGCGGAGAGCGACGGCGCCGGCCACGCAGACCGCTTCTGGGCGGCGATGCTCGGTGTTGCAGCCGCGGATCCGGGAAAGTCTCCGCCGCCGGAGATCTTCTTACCAAGGGATGACGGCTGGTAGACGCCGGCGCGTGGTGGTGAAGGGCAAACGCGTTGAACGCGGATCCTACCGTTCATGAGCGTTCCGGTTGAACCAATGTGGTGGGAATCGGCGGGGAGGAGATGAGGGGACGATGAGGAATAGCCGAGCACGGATACATCAAAACCCGAGTGGCGCCGACGTTGAGAGCGACCAAATCAAGGTAAGTTACCTGCCGATTGCTCAACTCGTACTCAACGCTCGAAACCCACGATTTCATAGTCCCCGTCAGATCCGTCAGATCGCGCGCAGCATCGAGGCCTTCGGCTTCAACGTTCCTGTGCTCATCGACTCGAAGCGCGAGGTTATCGCGGGCCATGGTCGCGTCCTGGCGTGCAAGCTTCTCGGCCGGACCGAAGTACCGACTATCAGCCTGCAACACCTGAGCGACGCTCAGGCCAAAGCCTTCATGATCGCCGACAACCGACTGACCGAGAATTCCGTCTGGGACGATCGGCTGCTCGCCGAACAGCTAAAGGAGTTGTCGGTTCTCGACCTCGACTTCAGCCTGGAAGCGACAGGCTTCGAGATGGGAGAGATCGATCTGCGGATCGAAGGACTCGATTCCCCGAATGAAGCTGACGAAGCCGATGATTTGTCCGAGCTACCCGCCGGACCGCCGGTCACCCGCCTCGGAGACCTGTGGTTGCTCGGCGAACACCGCGTCTATTGCGGGAGTGCGCTCGATGCTCAAGCCTACGCTGCGCTCATGGGTGCCGAGAGGGCGGATCTCGTATTCACCGACCCGCCATATAACGTTCCGATCGCCGGGAACGTGAGCGGACTCGGCACGGTCCGCCATCGCGAGTTCAAGATGGCGTCGGGCGAGATGAGCGAAGCCGAATTCACCAACTTCCTGACGCAAGCGCTTTCGCTTCTCGCCAGGTATACGGCCCGAGGCTCGCTGCACTTCGTCTGCATGGACTGGCGACACATGGAGGAACTCCTCACTGCTGGCCGAGTGGCTTATACCGAGCTCAAGAACCTCTGCGTATGGGCCAAGGACAAGGGCGGTATGGGCTCGCTCTACCGCAGTCAGCACGAACTGGTGTTCGTGTTCAAGAATGGAGAGGTTGCACACCGCAACAATGTGATGCTGGGCGTGTACGGCCGCAATCGCTGCAACTTGTGGCAGTATCCGTGCGCGACTTCGTTCTCGCGCTCTGGTGACGAAGGCAATCTACTGGCGTCACATCCGACCGTGAAGCCCGTCGCGCTGGTAGCCGACGCGATCATGGATGCGAGCGCGCGCCGCAGCATCGTGCTGGACGGGTTTCTGGGCAGCGGCACCACCGTGATCGCGGCTGAGCGCACCGGAAGGCGCTGCTTTGGACTCGAGCTCGATCCGCTCTACGTCGACACCATCGTCCGCCGCTGGCAGACGTTCACGCGCAACGATGCGCGCCATGCCTCGAGTGGGAAGTCATTTGCTGAACTTGAGATTGAAGTGAGGAGGAGGAAGGGATGCGGAAAAAGAAAAGTGGCACATACAAAGTAGGTTACGGCAAGCCGCCGCAGGGTACGCAGTTTAAAAAAGGTCAATCGGGCAATCCCAAGGGCAGGCCGCGCCGCTCAAAGAACGTTGCCACGGTGGCCCAGGACGCGCTCTTCGCCCTGGTGAAAGTGAATGAAAACGGCCGGCGGCGGCGGGTCTCCAAAATAGAGGTGGGATTTACACAGCTGGCAAACCGAATCGCCAAAGGCGATCTGGCCGCAATCCGGCTGCTGCTTACCATTCCCGGCGTGCAGAAAGATTTGGTCGAATTCAGGAGTTCTCGTCCGCTCACTCCGGAAGCCTGGGAGCGCGTCGTGAGTCTCGTTCGCGGAGATCTGAATCCGGAAGACGAGGGTAAGAAGGGGCCCAAAGGCAGACGACGTCAGCCGGATATTTCCGAGGTGGCCAGCCGCTTGAAGGGAGCGCTCAAGAATCGACGCTGACCCCACCAGAATCTCGGCGACGCGCACACAGAGATCTTCCCGCGGGTTAATCGGTTACCGTCGCGCCCAAGGTAACGCGCGAAGTGAGGGGTCTCGACCGT
Source organism: Candidatus Binatus sp. (assembly GCF_030646925.1). NCBI lineage: Bacteria > Candidatus Binatota > Binatia (SeqCode) > Binatales (SeqCode) > Binataceae (SeqCode) > Binatus (SeqCode) > Binatus sp. (SeqCode). The sequence goes on from NZ_JAUSKL010000022.1 coordinate 3,151, forward strand.
TCAAGTCCGCCCCTCTCCGCCACCGAGTCCTTATCTCTGTGGACCTTCCCCTCGAATCCCCGAAATAGCATCGAGAATCCAAAGACCGCCTTTGATGTTCTGTAGTAACCGACGCCGCCTGCGGTGGCGTCAGGCGGGCGAGCGGGCGCGCCGGGGCTTAGATCACGCGTCCTGCAACAAAACTGTTGACGATGTTGTCGTAGGTTTCGTCTGGAACGACAAAGAAGTTAAACAGCGTGAACAGTGGGGCGCAGATCGCTTTTACGAGTTCAGTCAGCCTACCCTCGATCTCCGCTTGCGATGCGGTCAGAGTAGGTGATGATTCGTCCACGGAACACGAATAGTCATTCTCGACTTCCAGACGACTGAATCCCGCCCAAGCCAAGGTACGCCCCTTTAGACCTCCATGACGAATAACGATTGCGAACGTCTGTGTGGGTGGCAATCCAAGGTTTGAATATAAGCGACCGCAATAAAGGATGGCTTCGGTGACTTGAACGATTCGGGTATTGATAAAGAGTTGGTCCTGCTCCGGCCGTTTATCATCTTCAAAAAGATCTCTCAAAAGATAAAAGTCGCCATTCCTTCGCAGACTCCAGTAGTCGTATGAGCCTCCACCGCCCGTCAATATCTCCGCCACGATCCCTTCAGCCGTAGGACGAGGGCGGTACTCTGCTTTCGTCATTACGACGCCGATGGGCCATCCGAAGGTTCTGATTACGGACTTGGATGCTGCATCCAGAAGTTGTTGCTGGCCGACATCGAGTCTGGAACGTACAAGCGAAACCTTCAACTCCATGAAGCCTTTCTTGCCGTATTCGACAAAGCTTTTCTTGGCTTCGTCTATCTGTTTCTTAAACCATTCCGAGCTCCATGAAGGTGCGGAATCCTGTGACATTGGCGGAGCGAGGATCGCCTGCCGTCGCCGTATCTTTTTTTCGAGTTCAACCCGGAACGTGTCCAGAGCGTCCGGCCTCCAGAACAAGACGTCATATCCGCTGAGATCGAAGTGAAGTTTTGGTCCACCCGGCCTTCGGTCTGGGTAGTCCGGCATATGATCTTCGCGGGCGGTCAAAATCAGGTTTCTGAACTTACCGACCCCCATTGCGCACCCTACTTCCAAGTAACAATTAGGCCGTTCGTTCGTGAGGTCAGCTATGATGATTTCGGACGATTCAATAAATCTGATGATTTCACTTTTCAACAGCCCGCCCTCATTATGCTTATCAACCCGCTTGGCATCGAGATCGCACGCATTCAAGGCTGGAACGATCGCCTTCTCGCAGAGCGTGTCTAGAGCAGCATTGCCAATTTGCATAATTATAAACGCTAATCCCATTCTAGCCCCTCTATCGCCTATTCTATCGATGCGAAATCGATTGCGCCATCACACATCGCGGGTTCACGTCCGTTTGTTAACAGGATGACTCGCAACCTGATAGTCTCGTATCTATGGCGACCACGCCGCCTGCTTGCACGCTATTACCACAGTAATCACGTCGCGAATCGATAGGATAGTTGTGATCAACGACGTCATTCGGTCTCGCTCCGGCCCCTGTCATCGACCTGAGTAAATCTACTTCTTAACCTTCGTCTTCACGGTCCGTGCCGATGATCCGTAGCGCTTACTGAAACATTTGCGACATCGGCGATCGCGCCGCTTGATAAAGCTAGGGGCCAAGTCATTGCTCCCGCAATAGCGGCAGACGAGCTTGTCCGATGTCGAACTTCTGGTTGAGTTCGCCGTCGGACGTTGTCTCTTAGGTTTTTTTGAAGTTCCTTTCTTATCGACCTTCTTAGTTTCAGCACGCACCGCGTTCGGCTGACCACTCTTGGAGGGTACAGAGCGTTCGGTTAAGACTTCGGTCCTGCTTCCATCTGTCAATTTCGAGCTATCCATTCGCTGTATTTCTCCTAAGCCATATCGGCTCGCAACGGATGTTTGCCAAATTGCCTTCAATACCTTAAATGCATCTGTGCCGACCTTGTTTGATAATCGCAACCAAACAGGTTCATGGTTGCAGCGCGCCAGGATTTCTCGCGGGGATTGAATAAACCGCTTGCGCCGCCGCCGCATCGCCAGGCGGCGTCATTGGAGGACGCAACATGAGTACGATAACAGGGCCGATCTCGGGTGGCGCTCACGGATGGCCGTTTGGAGGCTATTTCGGCGAGATGGGGCTGCGCGGCTATCTCGAGGAAGAATTTTTCCTTGCGGGCACTGCAAAACGATATAAGCCTGTCGGTACGCACGGTAACGACGGCAAGTGGGCGGTGGAAGGGGCGGGCGAAGGGCCCTTCAAAACGCGCATCCTGGTAAAGCGGCCGAAGGACCCCGCCAAATTCAACGGAACCGTGGTCGTCGAGTGGGCGAACGTCACAATAGGTCACGAACTCATTATTGCCGATCTGCCGGGCATCTATGACGGCTTTGCCCATGTTTCCGTATCCGCGCAGTTCGTCGGTCTCCACGGATTCGAGGAGAACCCGATGGGACTGGTGGCATGGGACAAGGAAAGATATGGATCACTTTCCCATCCCGGAGATTCGTATTCATACGATATCTTCTCGCAGGCGGGACGCGCGGTGGGACGGGACCGCGAGCGCAGCGGAGTCGATCCGATCGGCGGTCTCAAGGTGCGGGATCTGATCGCCACCGGCGCCTCGCAATCGGGAGCGCGCATCCTCGCATACATAAATGCGATCGCGCCAAAAGAGCGCGTGTTCGACGCCCTCATGCCGCTCATCATAGGCGGGATGGCTTCCGGCTTTGACGACACGATTCTCGACCCAATTAAGATCTTTGCGATGCCTCCGGGAGAGCTTGCGAAGCTGATGCGGCCCTCTACCAAAATTCGGAACGATCTCAAAATTCCGGTGATGCTGGTTAATTCGGAAAGCGAGACATTGGGCTGCTTTCCATGCCGGCAGCCTGACACTGATATATTCCGGTTCTGGGAAGTCGCCGGCTCGTCTCACGCACCGCAGGGGATGACAGAAATCATGGACCAGAAGACCAAGCGCGACGGTGTCTACTTGAATCAGTTCGAGGGGGTCAGTCCCAGCATCGTGATGTGGAGTCCTGCGGCTGATGCGGCGATCGCGCACGTCAAACGGTGGATCGAGGGCGGCGCACTGCCGCCCACGCAACCGATGATCGCCGTGTCCGGAAATCCGCCCGCAATTGAACGCGACGGCCATGGCATCGCCAAGGGAGGCGTGCGCCTGCCCGATGTGGAGGCGCCGATCGGCTGCAATACCGGTTACAACGCAGGGGCGGGTCTCGAGGCGCTGGTGGGATCCACGCAGCCATTCTCGCCTGAAAGGCTCAAGGGGCTCTACCAAAGCCACGAGGCTTATGTGACGAAGGTAACGGCGGCGGCGAAGGCAGCCCGCGATGCTGGAGTCATCCTGCCCGAAGCTGAGAGCGACTACATCCAAAAGGCTAAAGCTTCAGAGATCCTGGAGTGACGGGATCGACCTAGTTCGATTAAGGCAACTTAGATTCGCATGGCGTTCTGCTGATCTCGACGAAGACGACGCTCGAAGGAGACGACAAATGGGAAGGGCTGATCAGATACCCGACCGCGGGATGGAATTTGACCCGAGCGCTCTACGCGAAAAGTACCGGCAGGAGCGCGACAAGCGCCTACGGCAAAACGGCAACAAGCAATATATCGATACCGCAGGACAATTCGCGCGCTACTCTGAGGTCGATCCTTATGTAGAGCCCGGATTCAACCGCGAGCCGCTGACCGACGAAGTCGAGGTCGCGATCATCGGTGGCGGTTTCTGCGGCCTGCTGGCTGGTGCTCGACTGCGAGAAGCGGGCGTCGAAGGCCTCCGCATCATCGAAGCGGGCGGTGACTTCGGCGGTACCTGGTACTGGAACCGTTATCCCGGCTGCCAATGCGACGTCGAGTCGTATATCTACCTCCCGCTCATCGAAGAGTTGGGGTACATGCCGAAAGAGAAGTACGCCTACGCCAAGGAGATCTTCGAACACTCGCAGCGCATCGCGAAGGCCTACGGTCTTTACGACGACACCTGTTTCCAGACGCGGGTGACGGAGATGCGCTGGGACGGATCAATCAAGCGCTGGATCATTCGTACCAACCGCAATGATGCTATGAAGGCGCGATTCGTGATCTCGGCTGTGGGCGGCGTCAGCAAGGCCAAGCTTCCCGGCGTCCCCGGCATCGAGACATTCGAAGGCCACAGCTTTCATACCACTCGGTGGGACTACGACTATACGGGCGGCGACACCACCGGCAATCTGCACAAGCTGGGGGATAAGCGCGTTGCGATCATCGGCACCGGTGCGACCGCCATCCAATGCGTGCCGTATGTCGGCAAATACGCCAAGCAGACCTACGTCTTCCAGCGGACTCCGTCGTTCGTAGATCTTCGTCGCAACCAGCCGACGGATCCCAAATGGGCAGAGACGCTTAAGCCCGGCTGGCAACGGGAGCGTGCGGAGAACTTCGCCGAAATCCTCTCGGGCCGGCCCGTCGCCGAGGATCTAGTCAATGACGGATGGACGGACATCTTTCGCAACAACATCGCGTCGGGATTCGTGCTGAGTTCCGAGAGGGCACAGGCGGCACCGGAAGACCTAGCCTTGCGCGCCGAGCTGGCGGACTTTCAGAAGATGAACTCAATTCGGGCGCGAGTGGACCAGATTGTCGAGAACAAGGAGGTCGCTGAGGCTTTGAAGCCGTGGTATCGTGTGTTTTGCAAGCGCCCGACCTTCAATGACGAGTATCTACCGACCTTCAATCGGCCGAACGTGACTTTGATCGATGTCAGTGAGGCCAAGGGTATTGAACGAATCACGAGTAAGGGCATCGTGGCTAACGGCGTCGAATACGAGGTCGATTGCATCATCTACGCCACCGGTTTCGACATCGGCAGCTTCATTCGAACCGCTCGCTTCGAGGTGTACGGGCGCGATGGCCGGGTTCTTTCCGATTACTATAAAGACGGTCTACGTACCTTGCATGGTCACTCGACCAGCGGCTTCCCAAGCTGGTTCTTTATTGGCGTTGGGCAGAACGCCTTGTCGGCGAACATGACCTCGATGTTTGACGATCAGGCCCGGCACGTTGCTTACATCATTAAAGAAGTGCGAAATCGCGGTGCGGTCGCGGTGGAAGCGACGCCGGAAGCCGAGCAGGCGTGGGTAGAGACGATTCGCGGCCTCGTAGCGAGCAGCAAGGACTTCCTGTCCGCCTGCACGCCCGGCTACTACAACAACGAAGGCGACACCTCCTCCATCGGAATCTTCGACCAGATCTACACGCCCGGCATAAACCAGTTCAACGCTCTACTGGCCGAATGGCGTAAGAAGGGCGACCTAGAAGGGATGCAATTGCACAAATAACGGAAATCGGCGCGCTATTGGATGAGGGCGAGAAGGAACTCGGATGAGTCTGCACGGATTTCGCGTTCATAGAAGTCGCCCAAATTTACGCGGGTCCGTACC
>NZ_JAUSKL010000023.1 GCF_030646925.1 Candidatus Binatus sp.
TGGGCCTCAGAGACGGAAAGAGCTTGATCCTGCTCGAATAAAGCTCTCTGCAAGGTTGAAGACGGTCCGAACACTCCGAAGCTTTTGGGATGAGTTGGCTTCAATAGTGGCGCGGCAGTTCGAGTCGCCCTTGCTCCGCCAAGCAGTCTCCAAATGTGCGCATTCTCCGCCGATGCGCGCGAAATCCGCGCGTGTGCGCGCCTTCACCACAATCAAAGGGACCCAGAGAATCGTCAACAGGCTGCAACGTAGCGGATCTCGCAGGGTTTCTCTCCGCTCGCCGTCGAGCCGGTGCGCTTTCCACCGATCTCAACTCTTTTTCGCTTTTTCTTGCGAGTGCGGGTTCCTCTCCGGCCGCCATGACGAGATTTTTTAGAGCACGCTCATTAATCTTATCAAAAGTCCCCTAGTCCAGGTCCAGCTGGGTCCAAAGGAAGCTCGTCGTCTCTAATCTGCAGTTCGGATTTCTCGGAAGTCCTCGCCGAGTTGAAGAGCGGCGCTTCGCCTGTCGCCCATGTCGACGAGCAGGTCAAGGATGCGCAGAAACTTCTGCGCCAGATGAAGCGGCATCGGAGCATCGCGATCTGCGAAGTGCTGGACGAGTCCCGCAATGCGCGCCGGAACAGAGGCGTTTTGCCAGCCTTTCAACTGCTCTGACCCATCACCGACGACGGTCAGTATCTGATCAGCAAATACGTCGGCCGGATATGACGCCTTCGCCCTTTCGCAGAGCGTCAGGAATGGCGCCATGATCGACACCGTCCAGCCGCCTGCGCGCACGAAGCGATCGATGAGCGGGAGTATGCGACTGATCTCGGACCAATCGCCGTTCACGTATCGTGCAGCCAGCGCTGCGTGTTCCACCGAGACGAACATTAAGGTTTTGATCAACCTCGGCTGATCGAAGCCGTAAAACTCGCCGCTACGGTACGACGCACGCTTGAAAGCGGGCGACGCCAGGAAGCGGCCCAAGCACAGGTCGAGGATCGCGACAGCGTCTGCAGGAATCACGACCGCATCATAGACATAGGCGCAGACGTAGGCACTCGTGAAAGGTGCAAGGAGCGCCCAGCACGCGTCCCCTTCCAGCGCGAAAATCGGTTCAAGAAATCTCGGACGAATCTCCTCAAGCCTAAGAAGTCCCGAGACGCGACCTAGGGTTTGTCCGAGAGACCGTGTCCATTCGTATAAATCGGCCGGTGTTCGATCTCGCCGCTCAGGCTTCACCCAAGGAGGCGCGTTTTTCTGGATCGTCCAGTTCAGAAGCTCCCAGAGGAACTTGAGGAACGGGCCTCTTGCACCACTAGCAAAGATTCCGTCTAACGGAAGCAGTGGAAGGATTTTCGCGGCATATTGAGAATACCAGCGAGTGGCTGGCTCAACCCAGACGTCTGCCGGATTAACGGCGTCATCGCGCCCATGGGCGATGTCACGATAATGCCGCCGGCGCCGATTCTTGCCGTCCAGCTTTACCCACGCTGGGGGAGGCGGCGGCAGTGTCCGCCAATCGCCGCTCTCGCGATAGAACTGTTCGGCCGCCTCGAGAGCCTTGCGCAGTCTTTCGTCAGTGTGGACGCCCTCATTTGGACCCCGCGGTTTATCAGGCGTTATCGGTTCCAGTTGGCAAAGCGAGAAAGCGAGGCCCAAAGCCGACCACGCCAGCTTTGGGTCTTTAGCCCAAAGCCGACACAATTCCCCCAACGCTGTTAGCGAGACGATTTCGAGCGGGTGGGTGACGAGGCCCAACAGCGCCGGATCTTCGAGCGGCTGCGGGACGAGCACGGGTACGGCGGCGGGATCACGATCGTAAAGTCCTACGTGCACGAGCGCCGCCAGCGGCAGCGCGAGATGTTCGTGCCGCTACGGCACGATCCCGGGCACGCGCAAGTCGACTTCGGCGAAGCGTTATCTGGTGATGGATGGCGGCACGTTCTTTCTCGCCGTCGGGATCGGTCTCGCCGCGGCCGCGATCGATCCATATCGCAATACGATCGCAATCGTCGTCGCCGCGGTGGCGGGTGTGATGCATTCGATCCTGCATATCTGGTCGCATGCCGAGGGCTTGCTCTCGGATAAGCATCTACCGACCGAACTGTTCGGAATCCTCGCGCCGGCGATTCTTTTGATCGCGATCGCGGTGATTCTTTATCGCACGCCAGCAGCCAGCCAAGTTGCCAGCGCGCGCGCCGCGTAAAATCAGGAGAGCCAATCGTGCGTATCGAACCGCTCGAAGAAAAACAGTTCAGTTGGATGCTCAAGCCGCTGGTCTGGATGATGAAGCGCCGGATGCACAAAGTCCTGAATCCGTTCAAGGCGTGGGCGTATCGCCCCGGAATCACCGTCGCGATGGCGATTTTCATGCAGTCGGTCGAGGCCTATAAAGTGACCGACCCTCAACTGAAGCGCCTGGTCTGCCTCCGCTCAGCGCAGATGATCGGCTGCGTTTTCTGAATCGACATCAATGCTGCCGGTGGCAGCGCGACCGGGATTAGTGAAGAAAAACTCGCCGCGGTCGACGACTATATCGAGAATCCGCTTTTCACGCCGGCCGAACGCGCGGCGCTACGCTACACCGAGGAAATGACGCTCGGCTCGGTGGACGTTCCCGACGAAGTGTTCGAGGAGCTGAAACGCCACTTCAACACCGAGCAGATCGTTGACCTCACCGCGACCGTCGCGATGGAAAACATGCGCGCGCGATTCAATCGCGCACTGCAGGTCGAAAGCGACGGCTTCTGCGACCTGCGGGCTCATCGCGCCGCCCGTTCAACCTGAGCGGACGCCGTCGACGATTGAAAACCCCGTATGTGCCGGTTGGGTGGCCGGGACCGCCTAATGGCTCTATGCGTGCCTCGGCGATAAAAACACGTGGCGCGGGATAACCCAGTTCTGCCAGCGCGTTCTGCACGGCGGCCTCACGTGGCGCCGCGGGGCGTCCGCGGTTGCCTGAAAGAGTCGAAGCACTAGCGGACCGGAAATCGGATCAGGCGCGCTCTGTAAACTAAATCTGGGTATCGTGGCGTCATACCCTCCGCTCATCGGTGTGGGCGCCTCGGCATAGGCCAAAACTGGGCAAGCGGTCACTGATCGTAGGTAATCCAACAGAGAACGGACGATGTCTTCCTCGCTCACGGCGCTATACCTGTTCCATCCGAAGAGGTTGCCGTCGTGCCATCCCCATTCATCGGCTCAGCCAACAGAGTGAGGATTGAATAGTGGCACGGTCGACACCAACGGCTTCGGCTCATGGCGGACGTTGGCAGCCGTCGTGCCCACCATCCGCCGACAGTCCGAGCGTGATTTGCCCTCCGCCGAGCGCCGCTCAGCGCTTCTCGAACGAGGCCAGTTGATCGCGAAGCGCGAGCTGAAAGGCCGGCCGCGCCTCGCACCGTCCTTGATATGCCTTCAGCTTGGGCTCGGCGTCTACTAGGTCCGTGTGGCTTGCGATCCGGAGCACGGTCGACATCATGAGGTCGCCGACCGTGAAACGGTCCTCCAGATACTCACGATCGCCAAGCCAGGCCGCGAGCTCCGCCAGCCGCCGCTTCACCGCTTTCTCCGCATCCGGGCGGCGGAGCTTCGCCCATTCCTGGTCGGGGAAGAAGAAATCGAGCTCGGCGAGTGGCTGCAAGACGACCTCGATAGAGTTGAGCGCCGCGAACAACCAAGTGATCGCGCGCGCCCTCCCGGCATCATCGGCGGGAACGAGCACCTCGCTCCGAGCACCGATGTGCAGCACGATCGATCCCGTTTCGAAGAGGACGAGGCCGTTCTCCTCGAACATCGGCACCTGCCCGAAGGGCTGTTGCGCGCGATAGTCGGGCGACGCCTGGTCGTCGGCGTCGATTAGCCTGACCTGGTAGGGCAGGCCGGCCTCTTCCAGCGCCCATCGCACGCGAAGATCGCGCACCTGGCCCTGCGCGAACGGCGGAACCCACTTGAAGGCAGAGATGGTGATCATTGTTGTTCTCCTTGGCCATGCGGCGAACTACGATAGCGGCGAGAGGTCACTGGTCGCCGTCATGTTCCACGGAGCACCCGATGTAGGGTCGCGGCGAAACTCTCGGGACGCGCTCCAAAGCCGTTATGATCGCCCGGGAAGGTAGCTCGCTCGGTCCCAAGCTTCTGGGCCAGCGCGACCGCCGTGCGATATGCAATCTGGCCCTTAGTACTTTCGCCGACACCAACAACGACCCGGACCGGGCCCGCACGCAACGTGGCGACATCGGGGACGAACATCGAGATCGGCCAGAGCCCATGCGCGAGGAAGTAGTCCATGTTGCCCTGAAAGCGCGCGAACGCCGCCTGCGCCTCGGGCAGTGGCGGCGCGGCCTGCGGCGGCGGTCCACCAAGCCCGGCCATCTGCATGAATTTCTGCATCGCGGGCCTTACGCCGTCGCGTAGGTAGGTGTCGTACACTTCCTGCGTAGCCGTCAGTACCTGCGACGCGTCGGGCAGCATCTGGATGCACGGCGGCTCGTGCGCCACCAGAGTGCGCACGCGCGCGGGATGCCGCGCCGCTAGGTTCAGACCGATCTGCGCGCCGCCGCTGCTGCCGAGTACGTAGGCGGGCCCGGTGCCGACAGTCTCGATCAGCCGGGCCGCATCGTCGCCATGAACGTCTAGCTGCTGCTTCTCCGGCGCACCATCGAAGATGCTGCGAGAGTTCCCGCGCGGATCGTATGCGACGACCGTGTGGCGGTCGGCGATACATCCCGCCAGGCCTGAGAAAACGCCGGCGTCGGCCGGACCACCGGGGATCATCAAGAGAACAGGGCCGCTTCCTCTGACCTCGTAGTAGAGAGTCGCGCCCGGCACCTTCATCGTGTGCGACGTCGATGGATAGTTCATCCCGCCAAACTGCCTTCAACGAGTGCTTCGAGCTTGTCGAGAGCGCCGGTCCATCCATCGCGATGACTCGCGGCAACGCTTTCGTCGAACAACTGGGCGTGGGTGAAGGTAAGCTCGCAGCCGCCGTCGACGGGCTCGATCGCGACGGTGACCAGGGAATTGCGTTCCGGGGTCGCGCGCCAAGTCCAGGTGAAGACCAGCCGGCGATCGGGCACGACCTCACGGTAGACACCCGAGGCCTCGTTCTCCTGACCGTCGGGGTTGCGAAAGCCGATGCGGTAAGTCCCGCCGACGCGGACGTCGACCACGGCGTGCTGCATGTCGGCGCCGGCTGGGCCCCACCACTTTACGATTTGCTCGGGGCGCGTCCACGCGGCATAGACCTGCGCGGGCGTGGCATTCAGCCGACGCACCAGCGTGACGCTGGGTTTGTCAGTAAGGGTTTCTTCGCTCATTTCTTTTCCTCCACGAAAGCAGCGAGGCGGTCCAGGCTGCCAGACCAGAAAACCTGGTAGCGGTTGAGCCATTCGACGGCCTGTTCCATCGGCCGGGCGCCGAGCTGGCAGGCTACGGTGCGTCCGGTTTTGGTGCGGGTGACAAGCCCGGCGCTCGAGAGCACGTCCAGGTGCTTCATGATTGCCGGCAGGGACATCGGATGCGGGCGGGCGAGGTCGCTTACCGAGGCCGTGCCGCGTTTGCTGAGCTGTGCCAGCAGTGCGCGCCGTTTTCCATCATCCCCACCGCCCCATCATCAGCCATCAGACTCCCCCCACCCCCTAACTTGCGGCCACACGCGTTTGACTAGCCAACGGTCAACGCTTCGCCGACTCCTAGAGATTTGACCCACCCCCCGGCATGGCTAGCCGCCGCACCAATCATTTCAAGACGCTCTCCGTCCGGTGTTAAGAATCTCATCGGGAACTTCGCGCAATTGCAGATCACCATTCTCGTCCGCGACGTATTTTCGACCTTTCGGATCGTAGCGAACTTCTCCAGGCGTGTGCTTGCACGGCATGGCCAAACGTCGATCGCGTTCGGCTATTTCCATTCTCGCGCGTGCTTTGGTCACGATTTCGCCCACGGAAGGAGCGAATTTAGCCGGCGATTCGATGATCTCCTTCACCACCTCAAAGGTCGCTTCGAAGTCCAGCTGCTCAACTGTCCCTGCGTATAGCCGCAACGTTTCCTCGGGAGGTTTCCACGAGTGATAGGCTGCGACCAGAATGGCGACCAATTTCAGAGCTTGAACTGTTTCCATTGTTCCTCTCCTCCGCCTCAATAATCAGCCGCTTGGACATATCGACTGCCGATTCGACCCTTGACTGGTCGCGAATTATTTCATCGGTCCAACGAGCACCTCGAAGATATGTTGCAGGAAGCGGTATGAATTTGGGCTCAGTCGCGGCATAACGTTGACGAATGTCGTCAAGAATTTGCTCTCGCAACTGCTCGCCAGGGTTGAGTTTGCGCCAAGCTACCTCGGCTTCCCGCTTTGCCTGACGACGCGGGTAGGCTGAATAGAACTGCTCGAATTGCTCACCAATAGGATCCGGATCAGATCTAAGATCAGAACCACGATCTCGATCACGATAACGATCTGTCGCTGCGCGACCATGTTGTTTTTGACTTACGTTTGCATGCAATTGTTCGCGAACGTTCGCGAATGTCTGCACAAAGCCTGATGCCGGTTCAGGAAATTTGCTCTTCTTCGCACGCGGCTGTTGAAATTTCGTGAAGTTGATTAGCTCGCCAATGACTTTGCTATCGGCCAAATAAAAACGAGCAATGCCTGATCGAATCAATTCGTCCAGGGCTTTTTCGATTCGCGTGCATTTGATCGCGTCTGTTAACAATGGAAAGCAAACGCTGCGCACGATGGATGGATCCGAATTGAACCGACCAAAATCATCCGCTACCACGAGCAAACGAAAAAACAAGCGTTCTGCAAAATCGGACAGGTCGGCGAGTGTCCTGCTCGCAAGAATAGAGTCCCGGAGATATCGACTAGGCACGAAGAGCTCCCTTTGAACGCCTTAGGCCATAGCCGGATCGAACCGCGCCAATATCTACGAACGCGCTCTCGTTACTCCCATGAAAAAGCGTTCGCACAAATGGCTTATCTGCCATAAATCTCGAATTTCGCTCCACGCTGCTATCGCGTGATACCCATTGAACGAACGCCGAACCTCGTGACCCCGTTATGAAAATGCGGGCTGACGCCGAAAAGGCGTCACGCTGCGGCGCAGCTTTAGCCAACATTCGAGAGTGGTTTTCAGAGAAATCGAACGCTGGTCTACGCGCGAAAAGAAGCCTATCGATCGGCTGAGTCGCGAATGCGAGACGATCCGAATGGCCCTGTGCCGCAGCCCTTAACCACATGCCGTTGGGTATAGGCAGACGGCAACACCCCTGTCACGGAGTGCAGCGCAACTTTGCACCACCTCTGAGCGCGAGAAGCTCCTTAGAATCTTCGGGGGTGTTTGTAGTTTTTTAACTCGGCAAGATCAGCCTTACTGACCGGCGGAAACGATAACTTAAAAGGAACCTTCAAATCGATATGCGGTGGAACCTTCCACATTTTGGTCTCGTCCAACGCAGGTTCCCGGGACCCGAGGCTTCGGTGCTGCTGCCCGCGTTTTCTAAACATTTCAGCAACTGCAAGCCATTCCCGCATCGTCTTACGGCTCAGCTCACCCGACTTCATGTCAACCGCCATCTCTGTTTGCATTTGCAAGAAGGCCGCATACAAATGGCAAACCGTCCCGAAGTCGACCCAGGCACTTATTATAGACCGCTCTGACAATGCAACATCGAACTTTAAGGCCCCATCGGGTCCTAAAGCTTTTTCTCTTAGTTTAGTCATTGCCAAATATCTGGCTTTACCTAGCGTCGCATACTGCGGAGCTCTCTCAGCGAGTTGGATCAATATGAACAGAATCTGCCCGGCAACCGTTCCTTTGCTGAAATTCGCCAAGGATTCATCATTTAAATTTGACCTGATGGTCACGATTGGAGGAAGTGAATTGAAGAGAAATTGATCGAAATTCGAGAGAGAAAATCCCGCCTCAATCAGATTTGACATTTTGGTTTCCCACTTCTGACGAGCAATCCCGCCGGTTGGCGGAAGTTTTCTCACTGCTTCTAGGTTCTGCAGCACGAAATTCCAACGCTTCTCCGGATCGGATGGGAAAGCCATCGTCGCCACTATTTCGAAGTAATCGATCAATTCCGCTATGAGGCCATCATGCAATATTTGTATGCAGGGCATGCGCAACGAAATAAATGGTACGAGCGGTCCATACAAGGACAGACGAAAATGTTTCTCCACAGGTCCCGACAATCAGTCGAATGTAGCTGCGCAACGTTGGGCGAACCGAATTCTAATTCTGCGCTCTAAATGCCACTCTATGCTGACTTTGGCAGAAATACAGAGATAGTATTCTCGCGCTGCTGCCGGCTCACGAGCTGGATCGATCTTAAAGCTCAAGGGTTGAGGCCTCTGTATCTAGTCGCTCACCCTTCGAGGCACTTGGCACAGAGTGGTGATAGTCATTTTCAGTTTCGCAGGCGATAATGATACGTTGCTGCGGTATTCAGAGCCTTGCCAGCAATGTGTGCACTATTCCGGATCATCTTTGACTCTGAAGCACAGATGAAGGAGGGGAAATTTGCCTGGTTTAAATGAACAGCGCGCTATATCAATCCGGCAGCCTTGGGCGTATGCGATTCTCCATCTTGGCAAAGACGTCGAAAACAGGCCGATGCGGACCCACTTCCGTGGACGGATTTTGATTCAGGCTTCCCTCAAGGTGGAAGCAGGCGAAGCTCGCGATCTCAATCTCGACCCGGGCGAACTGGCCACCGGAGCAATCGTTGGATCGGTTGAGGTTGTCGATTGCATCCGAGGCTCCAAAAGCAAGTGGGCGAACCGCGGTCAGTGGCACTGGGTTCTTAAGAATCCGCGCGTTCTCGCGAAGCCGATTCCACTCAAGGGAGCACTCGGCTTCATCCGCGTTCCCGACCGAATACTAACAGGGGCGCGGTTCCGCACGCCACGATGACCATCACACTGTTTTCGTGGGGTTACTGGGGGTGGGGCAGTGCGACCGAGCAACTCGTAGAGGCATTTGACAAGGCCGAGAAATCGCGGGAGTTCCGTCCGCCTCTATTCGTCGATCCTCGTTTGCGTAGGCAAGGGCGGGCCAAAGGGTTTGTCGGTAATGCATTCCGCGACCTTGTAGGACCGGGGCGCTACCGATGGATGCAGGACCTCGGCAACCTCGCGATAGCAACTGGTCGTGGAGGCGTGCAGATCAAAAATCCGGCGAGTGTCGCCGATCTGCTCGATCTGGCGGTGCGTGCAGCGGATGAACGCCGAAGGGTGATCTTTTACTGCGCCTGCGAGTTTCCGTCGTTCGATGGAGCGCTCGCGTGCCATCACCACACCATCGCTGATCTCCTGCTCGCGCACGCTGAAACGATTGGCCGATCTATCTCGGTGGTAGAATGGCCAGCCGATGCCCCAACAGAAACACGGATCAGCGTTGACAAGAAAATGTTTTCAGCGATCATGCGCGGTCGTATGAGTGTCCCGTTCGCCAACGACCGGCTTCCTACCTTCGCCGCGCTTCCTTGGGCGTCCATGCTCACCGTTGAATGCGACGATGACGGCAGAACCGGCACAGTCGCGGTTGGACCGGCCAGGTTTGCGGCGTCGAAAAGCGGAGCCGGCTACTGGTATCTGCCCGTGATCGAGCGAACGCAGCCCGACGCCACGGGGAAATCGTTACTGGAGCGCGCCGCGCGATGGCGAAAAACGCATGGACTCGACGAGCGAAAATCGCGGTGAGCGGCGGCAAACATGGCGAATGAATTTTTTGAGCACCCGATCCTTAACTCTCCCTATGAATACCCGTCGAGGCATTGGGAGCTCGATGACGCTGGGCAGCCCACGCAGAACATTATCGACCGCCGACGCGCAGCCAAATTCATCACGCCCATCCCCAAGCCGAAGAAGCGCAAGGCCGTCGGGCAGTCGAGACTTTTGTTTAACGAAGGCAAGGGCCTCTCGACCAAAGAGCAAGAATACGAGACAGATTCCAACATTAACGAAGTGCGACAAAGAGTGGACGCGTGGCGCTCATTGCCCAATCCCAATCAGTGGCAAGTCACGCCGGAAACCGCTCGGCTCCTTCAGCACTGGAGGCATCACAAGTTCAGCGATATTCGCCCCTTCTTCTGTCAGGTGGAGGCGGCAGAAACCGCAATCTGGCTGATCGAGGTCGCAACCCAATCCGCCAACGGCAAGCGGATTCTCGACAAACTCGGTGCAGCGAACAAGGATGCCAACCCCGAGCTGCTGCGTTTCGCACTGAAACTGGCCACGGGTGCGGGCAAGACCACCGTGATGGCCATGCTCATCGCCTGGCAGACAATCAATGCTGCGCGACACCCCGCGGGCAAGAATTTCTCGCGCGGCTTTTTGGTGTGCACACCCGGCTTGACGATCAAGGATAGGCTGCGCGTCCTACAACCCAATGATCCCGACAGTTACTATGCCAGCCGCGAACTGGTTCCCGGTGACATGCTCGACGACGTTAAGAAGGCCAAGATCGTCATCACCAACTACCATGCCTTCATGCTGCGCGAGCGAATCGAAATTTCCAAAGGCGGACGCCAACTCCTCCAAGGTCGAACGGGGGAGGAACTCAAGACCCTCGAAACTGAAGGCCAGATGATCCAGCGCGTCATGCCTGAACTGATGGGGATGAAAAACATTCTCGTCATTAACGACGAGGCGCACCACTGCTATCGGGAAAAGCCGAAAGACATCGACGATGAAACTCTGAAAGGCGACGAGAAGAAAGAGGCCGAAAAAAATAACGAGGCAGCACGCACCTGGATTTCCGGCCTCGAAGCCGTGAACCGCAAACTCGGCCTCAGCCGCGTCATCGATCTCTCCGCGACGCCCTTCTTCCTGCGTGGCTCCGGTTACGGTGAAGGCACGCTGTTCACATGGACGGTGAGCGACTTCTCACTCATGGATGCGATCGAGTGTGGCATCGTCAAACTGCCGCGTGTTCCCGTGGCGGAGAACATCCCCGGCAAAGAGATGCCCATGTTCCGCGACCTCTGGGAGAATATCCGCAATGAAATGCCCAAGAAGGGACGCGGCAAAGGCGAAGAACTCGACCCGCTCAAGCTCCCCACTCGTTTGCAGACGGCCTTGGAAGCCCTGTACGGCCACTACGCGAAGACCTTCAAGCTCTGGGAGGATAATGGCATCAAGGTACCGCCCTGTTTCATCATCGTCTGCCAGAACACCGCGATCTCAAAGCTCGTTTACGATTTCATCTCCGGCTTTCACCGCAAGAACGATGACGGAACCACCACGCTGGTAAACGGGCGCCATGCACTGTTCCGCAATTTCGACGAAACCACCGGCAATCCACTCCCGCGCCCGAACACGCTGCTCATCGACAGTGAGCAACTCGAAGCGGGCGATGCGCTCGACGACAACTTTCGCGGCATGGCTGCCGACGAGATTGAACGCTTTCGCCGTGAGATAGTCGAGCGAAGCGGTGATGCCCGCGCCGGTGACAACATCACCGACCAGGGATTGCTCCGCGAAGTGATGAACACCGTCGGCAAGCCCGGCCAGCTCGGCGGCGCGATCCGATGCGTCGTGTCCGTCTCGATGCTCACCGAGGGTTGGGATGCCAACACCGTCACCCACGTCCTCGGCATCCGCGCCTTCGGCACGCAGCTCCTGTGCGAGCAGGTCATTGGTCGCGCGCTGCGCCGTCAGTCCTACGAGTTGAACGAAGATGGACCTGATAAAGGACTATTCAACGTCGAATACGCCGATATCTTCGGCATTCCCTTCGACTTCACCGCGAGGCCGGTCATCGCCCCGCCGCAGCCGCCGCGCGAGACGGTTCAGGTCAAGGCCATTCGCCCCGAGCGCGACGCGCTTGAAATCCGCTTTCCCCGCGTCGAGGGCTATCGCGTCGAGCTGCCCGAGGAGCGGCTGACTGCCGACTTCAACGACGACTCGATCCTTGAACTCAGCCCAGACCTCGTCGGCCCGTCAATCACTCGCAATTCCGGCATCATCGGCGAAGGCGTAGACCTTAGCCTCGAGCACCTCGCCGACATGCGGCCCTCTACGCTCGTATTTCACCTCACCCATCGGCTGCTCTACACGAAATGGCGCGATTCCGGCGAGGAGCCGAAGCTCTACCTGTTCGGCCAGCTGAAGCGCGTCGCCAAGCAATGGCTGGATACCTGCCTCGTCTGTAAAGGCGGGACCTATCCTGCGCAGCTCATGTACCAGGAACTCGCCGACATCGCCTGCAACCGCATCACCGACGCTATCACCCGGAAGTTCCTTGGAGAACGTCTGATCAAGGCGCTGCTTGACCCCTACAACCCCACGGGTTCTACTTTCTATGTCCGCTTCAACACCTCACGCGCCGACCGATGGGACACCAGCGGGCCGCCGCCGAAAAACCAGGTCAACTGGGTCGTGCTCGATAGCGACTGGGAAGCAGAGTTTTGCCGCGTGGCCGAATCGCATCCGAAAGTGATCGCCTACACCAAGAACCACAATCTCGGGCTGGAAGTGACATACCGGTACGGTTCCGAACCGCGGAAGTATCTCCCCGACTTCATCGTGCTGGTGGATGACGGCCATGGTGCCGACGACCCGCTGCATCTCGTGGTCGAGATCAAAGGCTACCGCCGCGAGGATGCGAAGGAAAAGAAATCCACCATGGACACTTACTGGATACCCGGCGTGAACCATCTCGGCACCTATGGCCGCTGGGCGTTTGCCGAGTTCACCGATGTTTACCAAATCGAGTCTGGTTTCAAAGCCAAAGTCGAAAGCGAGTTTAACAAGATGATCGAGTCCGCTACGGCGCAACTGGCGGCCGGGAACTAATAGTCATGGCCAAGAAATCCGCAACCAGGACCGTCGAGACTCTCAAGCACGATGAGGCCAAGCGGAAGAACATTCCCACGGCGGAATACGAGTCCGTCCTACAGAAGGAGCAGGGGGCGTCGCGCTTGGTGAAATACCCGCGCAACACCGACCTCGATCCCCAACTCGTTTGGCGCGGGAAGGATGAGCAGGACTGGAGCGATCTCGTCGTCCACGCGCCGCCGCTCTATATCCAGGAAAAGGTCCAGCCCAAAGTACTCATCGACGATTTGCTCAAGCAAACCAAAGAAGTCAAGGCGCAGGAGATGGGCTCGCAGGCCGACCTGTTTGCCGACTTCAACGGCATTCCCGAAGGAGTCGATAAGACCGAGTTCTATCAGCACGACCAGAACTGGTCGAATCGCATGATCCTCGGTGATTCCTTGCAGGTCATGGCCAGCCTGGCCGAGCGTGAGGGTCTGCGCGGCAAAGTGCAGTGCATCTATCTCGACCCGCCCTATGGGATCAAGTTCAACAGCAACTTCCAGTGGAGCACCACTAGCCGCGACGTGAGGGATGGCAATTCCGGCCACATCACCCGTGAACCGGAGCAGGTCAAAGCTTTTCGCGACACCTGGCGCGACGGCATTCACAGCTATCTCACCTATCTCCGGGACCGACTCACCGTCGCTCGGGATTTGCTCGGGGATTCGGGATCCATTTTTGTTCAGATCGGTGATGAAAACGTACATCGAGTGCGGGCGCTGATGGACGAGGTGTTCGGGGAAGATAATTTCATCATTCAGGTCACGTTCCAGAAGACCGGGGGCATAGAAGGGAACTATTTGTCTAACACTTCGGATTACATACTTTGGTTTTCAAAGAGCCGAGCGGAAGGAAAATTTCGTCCCTTGATGACTGAGCGAAAGGCGGGACACACTTCCCTTGATCGCTACGACCAGTATCAAGTATCCGAGTTTTGTGTTCGCGCGCTGACCAACGACGAGAAAAAGGACGACGCCGGACTTGACCCGCTTCGTCGATTTCAGCTCTTCCCGCTCTACTCTGAGGGTGAATCGGAGAACGCGAGTCGTGAGTTCTCTTTCAATCGTGAGGTGTTCACTATCAGAAAAGGAACACACTGGAAGACGACTCATGTGGGATTGACGCGAATCGCACAATCGAATCGCATTGAACAAACAACGAATACGATCCGGTACAAGAGATTCGTGGGAGATGTCCCAATGCTCCCACTCACCGATAGGTGGGATTCGACGCAGATTGGGACTGAGCGTCTCTACGTAGTTCAGACAAGTGCAGAGGTGGTCAAGCGTTGTATTCTGATGACGACCGACCCGGGCGATCTCGTGCTTGACCCGACCTGTGGTTCCGGCACCACCGCCTACGTCGCCGAGCAATGGGGACGGCGCTGGATCACCATTGACACTTCGCGCGTGGCGCTGGCGCTGGCCCGTGCCCGCATCATGGGCGCACGCTATCCATTTTACCTGCTGGCCGATTCCCGCGAAGGTCAAATTAAGGAAGCAAAAATCACCCGCACCGCGCCGTCGTCGCAGCCCGTGCATGGCAACATCCGGCACGGCTTCGTCTATGAGCGCGTGCCGCACATCACGCTCAAGTCCATCGCCAACAACGCCGAAATCGATGTCATCTCGGACAAGTGGCAGGCCGTACTCGAGCCGCTGCGCGAAAAGCTCAACGCCGCGCTCGAGCAGTCGTGGCAAGAGTGGGAAATCCCGCGCGAGGCCGATGCCAAATGGCCTGAGGCACCGAGGAAACTTCACGCTGACTGGTGGCAGGCCCGCATCGCCAGGCAGAAGGAGATCGATGCCTCCATCGCCGCCAAGGCCGAGTCCGAATATCTCTACGACAAGCCCTACACGGACAATAGGAAAGTCCGCGTCGCCGGTCCCTTCACCGTCGAAAGTCTCAGTCCCCATCGCGTGCTCGGCGTCGATGAGAACGACGAGTTGATCGATACGGTAAATGAAGACGACTCCAAGCAGTCCTTCCCCCAGATGATTCTCGAAAACCTCAAGACCGCCGGCGTCCAGCAGGCGCATAAAGAGGACCGGATCACCTTCACCGCCCTCACACCGTGGCCTGGAGATCTAGTCTGCGCCGAAGGCCGCTACATGGAGGGAGATGCCGAGAAGCGCGCCGCGATTTTCATCGGCCCCGAGTTCGGCACCGTGCTGCGCGCCGACCTCGTTGCTGCTGCCCGCGAGGCTGGCGATGCCGGTTTCGACGTGCTGATCGGATGTGCCTTCAACTACGAGGCGCACACCACAGAGTTCAATAAGCTGGGCCGCATCCCGGTGCTCAAGGCTCGCATGAACGCCGATCTGCACATGGCCGACGACCTCAAGAACACCGGCAAGGGCAATCTGTTTGTCATCTTCGGTGAGCCGGACATCGATCTGATCAGCGAGAAAGACGGCAAGCTCCGGCTGAAAGTGAACGGAGTGGACGTCTTCAAACCCCAGACCGGCGAAGTCATCAGCGACGGCGCCGACGGCATCGCTTGCTGGTTCGTCGACACCGACTACAACGAAGAGAGCTTCTTCGTGCGGCAGGCCTACTTCCTCGGCGCCAACGATCCTTATAGCGCTCTCAAGACGACGCTAAAGGCAGAGATCGATCCCGAGGCGTGGGCGACGCTGCACAGCGACACCTCGCGGCCATTCGATAAACCGAAAACCGGGCGCATAGCGGTGAAAGTAATCAACCACTTGGGCGACGAAGTGATGAAGGTGTTTCGGGTTTGAGTGCCTGATACTATGGAAGAGCAGCTTAATCGAGGCACCGGGCCGAAGCGGACGTTCGCGCAGCTCGTTCTTGCGCCCTCGACGGTCACCCCGCAGATGAGGGTGCAGTGATGGCTAGGAAGCGTCACCTCTCGCGAGCGCCGATTACTGAAGCGTTGATTGATATTCAGGTCACGCCAAAGGAAGGTCTCACGTTCGATGCATTGAGAGCAGGATTGGACGCCTCGGCGTTTGGCTACTATGCAAAAGGGGCCATCACCGAGAGTCTCTTACAGTTCAATCTTCCCGTCGTGGGGCAGGAGTTACAGACGTCTTCACAGGCGGCGCAGGTCGGAATTCGTTTCCATTCAAACGACGAGAAGTACGTCGCTCAATGTCGCTTGACGGGATTCACGTTGAGTCGTCTGCCGCCCTACGAGAACTGGGAAAACCTGAGAACCGAAGCTACTCGTATCTGGAACGTTTACGCAGAACGCCTTGCACCTGCGCGAGTAACAAGAATCGCCACGCGTTTCATAAATAACCTCCCTCTTCCGATGCAAACTGGAGAATCGTATCAGTTGTATCTCAACAAGGTGGTGGATGTCCCAGAAGAGGCGCCGCAGGCTGTTGAGACGTTTTTCCAAAGGTTCCAACTTGTAGACACCGAAACCGGTGCACGAGTCATACTCACTCTAACGCAAGGCGGTGGTGCGGCTGGTGGAGTGCTGCCCGTGATTCTCGATGTAGATGCGTTCACCCAGACAGATCTGAATCCGGGCGATCCGGCGATATGGGCGATCCTCGAACGTCTGCGCGATTTGAAGAACCGCACCTTCTTTGGAACCATAACAGAACGTGCAGCGGGGTTATACGAATGAGTTCCGCAATAATCAGTTCTGCCGGCGTTATTAGTCGTTCACGATTGAGCGGTGACTACGACTACCATGCAATAAGCGCGACCCGCCAACAAGTGTTGAGTGAGTGGAACCAACGGAGAAACTATTTGCGGGGGAGCGCCTCGGACTGGCTTCCGACCATCCGGTCAGCGCTGAGCGCCATACGCGACCATTGCGGGAAGCCGGACTGGGACGGCCACGGCGAGATTGTCGTTAGCGATGAGGTGATCACGAATGCGGACAAGATCGTGACGACCTTGTTTACCTTAGCCCAGGCGGGAACGCCCGCACCGGACATTGTCCCAGAGGCCGACGGGGAGATATGCCTAACTTGGACGCAGGATGATGCTCAGACGTTCTCGATAAGTATTGGCGAGCAAGGGAAAATCAACTTCGCCGGTCAGTTTGGGCATCGAGGAAGCATTCATGGCTGGAAGCCGACTGACACATCGAGTCCAAACGCTCTCGAATCATCTCTTCAAGAAATTGCGGAGTATTTGGAGAACCTGTATCCGCCGGTCGCCAGGAGACGTGCGGCCTGATGAACTACTCACCAGCTTCGTGTATCGGGAAGATCAAGTCGTACGCAAAACAAAGAAGATTCACCACTCACGGCTGATCCCCCGGCGGAACCAATGCAAGAACGGTCGACTGGAAACCTCTGTTTGCCGCTCTAACGAATTAACAGAAGCACAGGTGTCGCTTATCTGCTCTCGTCATTTTGATGTTCATGCGCCCAAGCCCGCGATCGGCCGCGGCGTGGGTCCAGCTTCGGCGGTCTTTGCGGAAGAACTCTCCTTCGACGCCGATGGTATTCCCTACCCTGAACACGCCAACATCATTGGCTGGCACGATGATCCCGGCAAACCTGTTAACGAACTGAAACACTTTTGGATGGATAAGGCACAGAGGATCGCTGCCAAATTTTTATACAAACCGCGAGTTCAAGGTTGATGGAGTTCCGCATCGCAGATACCTTCACTGACAGCCTTGTCCGCCTCACCGGCGACGAGCAGAAGGCGGTAAAGACGACCGCGTTCGATCTTCAGCTCAACCCCGCCAACCCCGGGATGAGCTTCCACAAGCTCGATAAGGCGAAGGACAAGAACTTATGGTCGGTGAGGGTTAACAGCAACATCCGGCTGATCGTCCACAAGAGCGATACGAGCCTTTTGCTCTGTTACGTTGGCCACCACGACAACGCCTATGACTGGGCGGAAAGGCGGAAACTGGAGACGCATCCGAAAACGGGCGCCGCGCAGTTGGTCGAGATTCGCGAGACGGTGAAGGAGGTCGTTGTTCCAGTTTACGTGCACACAGAACTTGCCGCTGAGCCGAAACCCGTCGCCGAGAAGAAACTTCCTTTCGCCGGAGTGTCCAATGACGAACTACTCGCCTACGGCGTGCCCGCAGAGTGGCTTGATGACGTCAAGAAGGCAACGGAGGACACCCTGCTCGCCTTGACGGACCACCTGCCCGCTGAGGCTGCAGAGGCGTTGTTGGAACTGGCTACGGGCGGCAGGCCCCGCGTGCCCCAGCCTGCGGCGGTGCCGGCGAATCCCTTTGAACATCCCGATGCCCAGCGGCGCTTCCGTGTAATGGCGAATGTGGAGGAGTTGGAGCGCGCCCTCGATTTCCCCTGGGAGAAGTGGACGGTCTTCTTGCATCCAGAGCAGCGGCAATGGGTCGAGCGAGACTACGCCGGCCCGGCTCGCGTCTCCGGTTCAGCGGGCACCGGCAAAACGATCGTCGCGTTGCATCGTGCCGCTCATCTGGCGAGAACGCATCCCAACGCGCCGCGTCCTATTGACGACTTTTTCCGACACGCTAGCAAACGCACTGCAAACCAAGTTGAAGCGGTTGTTGGGCAATGAACCGCGCCTTGCGGAACGGATTGATGTTCATTCGCTCAATGCCATCGGTCTTCGGCTCTACAAGGCACACCTCGGGCAGGCGACGATTGCCAGCCCCGAAATAATTCGCGAGCTGATGAAAGATGCCGCGAGCGCCGTGGGCGGCCACAAGTTTGGCCTGCATTTTCTCATCACCGAATGGGAGCAGGTGGTGGATGCGTGGCAGTTGGGCACTTGGGAACAGTATCGCGATGTAGCGCGGCTCGGAAGAAAGACGCGGCTTCCAGAGGCGCAGCGGACGGTGTTGTGGTCCATCTTCGAGCGCGCGCGTGCCGAGTTGAAAAGGCGCAAGCTAATAACGCTCGCTGAGCTGTTCGGTTCTCTCGCATCCGCGATCTCAAAGAGCAAGAACGTGGTTTTCGACTTCGCAGTCGTGGACGAAGCGCAGGACATCAGCGTCGCCCATCTCCGGTTCTTTGCCGCGTTGGGCGGAGGGCGGCCCAATGCCCTCTTTTTCGCGGGTGACCTGGGCCAACGAATCTTCCAGCAGCCCTTTTCCTGGAAGGGCCTCGGCGTGGACATCCGGGGACGCTCCCGCACCTTGCGGGTCAATTATCGCACTTCCCACCAAATCAGAACGCAAGCGGACCGTCTGCTCGGCCCCGTCGTGACCGACGTTGATGGCAACAGCGAGGTTCGGAGCGATACGGTCTCCGTGTTCAACGGCCCGCCGCCGACAATTTGCGCGCTAAAGAATGAAAGCGAGGAGATCAAGACGGTCGGCAAATGGATCGCAGAACGGTCCAAGTACGGTGTGCTTCCGCACGAATTTGGGGTGTTTGTCCGATCGGAAGCACAACTGGATCGTGCGCGCGCGGCAGTCAAGGAAGCGGGCATTGCGTTTAAGATTCTCGATGAACATGTCGAAACCGCGAGCGGTCACGTTTCGATTAGCACGATGCACCTTGCCAAAGGGCTCGAGTTCCGCGCCGTAGTGGTTATGGCCTGCGACGACGAGGTCATTCCCTTGCAGGAGCGCATCGAGACCGTCGGGGACGACGCTGATCTGCAAGAAGTGTATGACACAGAGCGCCACTTGCTCTATGTCGCTTGCACCCGCGCGCGGGATCATCTGTTGGTTACCGGCATCGAGCCGGTATCCGAATTCGTTGATGACTTGCATGTCGTTTAGGGATTTTGGAACCGCCCGGGTCACTGCAGGGATTTCGAGATCCCGACGGACTCTTTCCGCCATACAGTACGCGATTTTCGCATTCTCTGCGGAAAACTGGAAGATAGTCGCATGTAGTTCTGGAATCGGCTCGCAGAGGGGTTCGAACAGATTAGTACATAACTATCGATCGAAGATGGACTATAGCCGCCTCACTCTTCAGCATCAAACTGGAGGTAAGGATCGTCTTCTTGCTTGTGCGGATCCGGTGTAAGCAACTGGAATTCAATCTGTTCAGCGGCTAGCTGCGAACGAGCAGTGTCTAGGTCGGCGGCCGTTCGTCTTGGTCCAGGACCCGCCTCCATCACGGCAAGTAGCGCGATGTCAGGCCGAAGTCGCTTTGCAAGCGCAACGAATTTCGCAACTTGGCTGGCACGAAGGCCATGCCACGATGATTTGACCTCACAGAGGAACGTTTGACCGTCTAGGATTGCAAGTAAATCAGCTTCCGCGTCGGGTTTTGATTCATGTGTGAAGCCGAACCATGTCGGTTCAACGAAGATGAACGAGGTTCGGGACCGTTCGCGCAACACGGATAGTGCCCAGATTAGAGAGAGGACGCTATGGTCCCGTACGCTCTCGATCAGAAACTCGTTCGGCCGAAACAGCCAGTGGATATCGACAGGCGTCTGCTCGGACTGTTTGCAAACCTCGCACGATAGCTGAAATGAGAGAGCTGCGAGATCGACCCAGTTCTTATAGTGACATTTTCTGCACGTCCATTGATAACCCTGAAACATCATCTGGCGGCGGCGCAACTCGATAAGACACTCATCGAGCGATTCCTCCTCGTGCTTGTCCCAGTCTACGTCAGGATCCGGTTTGCCTTGCTGAGGATGTGCTGCCCAGTAGGCCGCTCGGTACTCCTTCCATCTCGCCTTGAGGTCGTCATAGCTGACGAAATCCATAGGGCTCTTAAGCTCGCGGGCAGCTTTGACGATCAGTTGCGCCAGGGACTGCCTCTCACTTTCATTCCTTAAATCGAACGCGGCTTCCCGCTGCGCCCTCTTTTGTAAACGACTGACGGTGGGAGTTACCTGGTCTGGCGACAAACTCGGCGTTCCGCCAAGCTCGGCAAAATTTTTCCGAAGGAAAGGGTGCAGAAGAAACTGGCTGGCCCGCTGAAGCCCCCCGGCCATACCGAGAACGCCCGTCAGGTAACGAGCCTCGTTCGACGGCGCCATCCAGACAACTTTGTTTGGGGTGCGTACCAGACCGTGCTCAGCGTCTGGTGTGGCCCGTGCCCCGTCCTGCGCAAGAGCATATCGCGTCGCGCTATAGGCTCCCGGTATCTCTATTGTCTCGACCGGGTTATCTGCGCTGACAAAGATCGTTAGATTCCCGTCGCGGCTTCGCCTTCCGACAGGTAGCAGCACATGCCGCGGCTCACCAACTAATGATGACTTGAAAGCTCCGGCCATTCGCCATCGGCGCGGCAGCATCCATCTATTATTGCTTCCGAAGCGAGGACCGGGTCCGTCATACTCAAAGATGAAATCCGTGCACCAATAGCCTGTGGTGAAAGCTTGCCGCACCGGGGCATCCGAAAGATGATCCGGTACCGTCGCTGGCGGCTGCGCCATCGGCAAGGACCACACGAAGCGGGTCCATTCAGGCTGCGCAAAAAGACCACCACCGAAGCGGTTACTCTCTCTTGCCGTTTGAAGCGCGTTGGCGGAGGGAACGACATCGTCGAGTCCGGCTACCGCTTCGCTGCTGACTGTGCTCCATGGCTTTGTCGACAACACGAGCTGGCGGGCTTCCGCCAACTGGTCCACGTTCAACGATCCAGATCGAACCGCAAGCTGGGATTGACCACCCCCGCCGCTGTTTACATGGTTGCGGCGCTTCAGGAGGTCGCCGAGGGTTGCTAAGAACTCGGGTTCCTTGAGCTGGTCGAATCCGACACGTAAGCAACAAAGATCCCTATCGAGCCAGGCAGGGATGAGCAGGCGCGCATTCCAGAACAGTATGCGGTCAGTGAAGCTGTCGCCGACGACAAGATTAAAAGCTCCACTCCAGCGGCCTGCGCGAATGTCAAGCTTTGGTGCAAACAGCGCCGATATAAGTGAAAGGCTTGTAGCTCGTCCTTCGGCGAACTCCTTAAGGGCGGCGAACTCGCTCGCGATTGCATTGAGGTTGCGCGGAACGCCATATCGACGATCCGCCTGCTTTTCTGGCGAGACAATCGTGACCAAACTCGCGGCAGCCGAAGCGTCCGGCGGGTAAATGCCGCCGCCGCGGCTTACGTGATAAGCGCCAAAGTTATCCGTCAGGGAGCGTGATGGTTCTTCGGTGTGCCAACTATCGATTATCTTGACGGGAGCGCTTTCGCCGACCCTAGGGCTGTGACGGGCCACCCTGAAAATCGTGGATAGGGAAGAGAGCGGCGAGAATCTATAGGAGGGTTTAAAACCGAAGACATCGAGCCTTGGTTCGCTGCCCAGCTCGTGGAAGGCATATTGAGAGGGAGAAAGCCGTTCGTGTATTTCCAGAACGTCAGTCCTGCTCAGCGGCACATACGAATAAACTATGTCGGGATCGTAGGCTTCGAGCCACGGCCAATAACTTGCCGCAATCTGCCCACTGAAACAGGGCGCGATCAGACTGAAGCGCCCGCCCCAACGGTCGTAACAATCCGCGAAGATGCCATCTAAGGCGAGGCTTGCGTATTCTCCGTCTTCGACCAGGAAGGCGACGCGCAGCGGTCTCGGCCTTGCCCAGCCTTTAAGTTCTCGTGGCATGAGTCAAACTTTCCACTCCCAGCACCCAGTGGCTTTCCGGTCGCCTTAATTTGGTGCCTTTAACAGGCAGCTTGTCCAGAGGGCGACCTTAATTCCCGACAACCGCCGCCTCGGGGTCATCGTTCGTCACGGGAGCGATACAAAAAAGAGATCTGTTGGTGCTACGCTCACGGGCAATTGTGTGCCGGTCGGTGGCCAGCGGCTTCGGCTGCCTGCGGGCTGGGAAATGGCACCTGGTAGTCGGCTGAAATTGCGTCGCAGTACGGGCATCCCGGCCATTCAAAGAGATGGCTTTGGCTGTTTCCAACCACTGGTCCGCTCGTCGGCTCGCTGCTCCGACGGCATCCGTTTGCGTCGCACAACGGCGGTGACGTACTGTTGTGCCTGAATTCCTGAGGCTGCGTGGGATGCGCGTCGCTCCATAGCCCAATTTTGCCCTTCATCGCGGCGCACTCGGCGGCCGCGTGCGTATCGTGGTCGGCGAGGCTCAGGTCGTCCGGGTACTGCTTTGTAGTGCCAGGCCATGAGGTTCGGAGCAGAACAAGACCTCCTCCGGGACCGCTCACAAAAGCGACGTCATGATAATCGTCGTCGGCAAGAGAACCTACAAACGAGGGAGCTACGAAAACCGATCTCGCTGCAACCATGCCGGTCCTAAAAGCATCGTTAAGATCAAATGATCGGTGGAATTTAGGCGCGCAGTAGAAGACTTTGGTCTTCCCCCTGCAGGTATCTCAATAATTGGTTAGTGTCTGCCAGGAAGGAAGGCAGGCATGAAACGAGCGCGATTTAGCGAAGAGCAGATCATCACGGTTCTGAAAGAAGCCGAGAGCGGCGCGAAGGTCACCGAGCTGTGCCGGCGGCATGGGATCTCGGATGCGACCTTCTACACCTGGCGGAGCAAGTACGGCGGGCTGGAGGTGTCGGAGATGCGCCGGCTGCGCCAGCTCGAGGAAGAGAACCGGCGGCTGAAGTCGATCGTGGCGGACCAGGCGGCAACGATGAACGCGCGATCCACGAGAACACTCTTGCCGATCTTGCGATCGAATAACTCATTCTTCTTGATAGTGGCATATGCCTTCGTAAGGATAAAGCCGCGCCTCAAGGGATTAGAGCGCAATCAACGTGAGACGCCTGCCGCGCCCGGGATTTTCGCCGACCATCTGATGGTGTCGCGCGAACAAAAAAACCGGTGAACAGCCTCACGCAAGAACAGCGACGCGAGATTCTGCGGCTATGCAAGACGGGAACGGACAGCGTCAGGTACAGCTTGCAGCGCTCGGATCAGCAAACGCTCCGCCGCGCATGGGACGTCGTCGGACTATTCTCAGTGTTCTTCCTCTCAATCCTGCCATCGACCGAGGGTTTTCAACGAATTTCAGCCTTCGGTATCTATAACCACGAATGCACCTTTTTGCTGCGTCGAGCGTTA
>NZ_JAUSKL010000024.1 GCF_030646925.1 Candidatus Binatus sp.
GTGAAAAGCGCCATCGGGCTCGGCACCGAACTCCCGTTCACGAGGATGAACCATCGCGGCAGGTTCACGTCGGTAGTCAAGACCAGCGGTAATGCGGTCGCCTCCGCAAACGGTCTCGCCGCTGTAGATGTCGCGCTTGCTTTCGGGGACCCGCCGCTGCTGCCCGATGAATTGCATCCTGACTCTGCAGCCATCCCGACCGCCACTACTATCAACAGTACGAGTAACCCCGGCCTGGGCCGATTGCGATTTCTCTCCGCGTATGTTGGCGACATCTCTTGTTCTTCTCCGAACGTGATAAATGGTGCGGTGTGAACTGCAAGGGAGGCAAGGAAAGAGCGAGGAGAGCCTATCGGGATATCCCGGCGCCATGGTAAGAAGCCATCCTGCTCCCGTAATCTTCGTCAGCGGTCGGTCACGACAACCAGCTTCGCGCCGCGATTTCGCGTACTTTAAGCTGGTTTCCAACGAGCGTCAAGTATCGTGCATTACTAGTGCACGTTAATTGAGAGTTAACTTTGGGTTTTGCCGGGTGGTCTGAACTGGCGCCGCGTGAGGTGCGCGCGGACGCGTCGCTCGGCCGCCGCAAGCACGGTCAGCGCTACGCTGGTGATGATGGCGCGTGCGCGCCTGGGGGATAGGTGATAATGCGTTCGCAGGGTTTCCCATGAAGGCCAGGAACAGACCATGTGCAAGGTCGTCAGCAGTGCGCGCTTTTCGCTGCGAGAGAAAGGCTTCAAGGCGGACCCGAGGGTCTTTGCCAAATCGCGCACGGCCGCATTGCGCGCCACCTTCATCGCTTTTGCGACATCCGGATCGACCCTCTCGACCATCGCGGCGGTGCGGTGAATCGGCGCCACGTATTCCAGCCTCCGCATGTGCTTTTGCACGAAAAGTTCGAGTCGTTCCGCGGCGGAACCGCGATCCGGAATTTCCTCGGAAAAGAACTCGCTGCTCTGCGCTTGCATGCGATTGAACGACGCAAGCCGCAGCGCTCGCAGATCGGAAAAGTGCTTAAAAATGACGCGCGGTGAGAGTCGGGCCCGCTCCGCTATTTCGCGGGCGATCGGCGCCGGAACGCCGCTGCGGATCAGATCGATATACGCGGTCAGGATGCTCTCGCGGACCCGTTGTCTGATCCGCAGCCCTTTGGCGGTGCGCCCATCGATGCGCTTCTTCATTAACGATTTCGACTCCGGACAAAGGAAATGACAAAATGCCGCCTTCGCTACAACTTGCCAGCTATCGATGAATGGGTATCCGTAAGCGGGCTTGCGAGGATTTATTACATTGTTAGTGCTGGTTGGAAGATGATGACTCCGGACACGAGTTGCGGCCACGTTTTCTCGGACTTTTTTGGAGGTCGAAACTCGCCGTGCGCCGAGTATAAGGTAGCCCTGATCTCACAATTTGTTGCCTCGAGTTGAAGCAGATGAAGCTCCATGACCTCAATACTCCGGCGCTGCTCGCCGACGCCGACGCGCTCGATTATAACCTCGCCGCGATGGCCGCCCCAGCCTCGCCCTTGGGACGAAAGCCCTCTACACGGTGCGCAGCGAGCGGATGTTGTGCGAGCAGTTGGAGGCCGGTGAGTGAGCTGTCCGCCAGCAGCAGCACGCATTCGCGCGTGAACTGATCGACCACCGTCAGCACGCGGAACCAGCGGCCGTCAATCAAGCGGGCGGCGACGAAGTCCATCGACCATTTTTCGTTCGGTCGCGTTGCGCGCTCGGCCGGCACGCGTGCGCGCCGTGCGATCTTCATGCGCACCTTGGTCCGCACCGCAAGTCCGTCCTCGGTGTACAGCCGGCTGACGCGGCGATACCGCGGCTACATCCGAAGAAGCTACCGAAGTCCGGTTCTTCGCGCCCGACGAAATCCCGTGGACCGAGCTGGCCTTCCCGACCACTGTCGATGCGCTAACCGCGTGGCTCGCGAACACCCGCGAGCCCAACTAGCCCTCCCGTTCACGTTAGCACTCTTTGCTCCTTGCTTCGTCGAAAATTGCATGATTCCACGCCCTTAGACCCAAACTTGCATTAGCAATAATTTTGCGATCGTGCTAATTTCCTAATTCCTGAAGTTTCCGGTTCCATACCATCCCGAGTATGGAGGTAGCGTACATGGAACGGGTGGAAGTGGTCGGCGGCAACGTTTTTGTGGTTCGGACGCGCCAACTGAGCGAAACCTGCTGGTGTTGCGACCTCTACGAATGCGTCAATGACGACGGCGTCGAGGACTTCGTGCTCGAAGAGTTCGGCGGCTCCGAGATGGAAGCGATCGGAATGGCGCTGTGCGACGCGCACGAGCCGAATCACATCCAGCATCATCACCACTAAAGATTGCTGCGTTGTCCGGTAAAGACTGCCGCGTTGCCTAGCCGACCGGCTTGACCAACTGACGTTCGAAATCAGCCCTCACGGTGGCGATACTGTCCGCTTCCTCGACCGACTTGTCCGGACGAGTCCGCACAATCCGCGCAAATCGTAGCGCCATGCCGCCCGCGTACTGCGGACTGCGCTGGATATCGTTGTAGGCGACCTCGACCACGATCGACGGCTTGACGAAAACTGTGCCACGAGACTCATCGATCTTGAGCGCGAGCAATTTTTCGGTCATCTCGCGGAACTGGTCGTCGGTGAGTCCCTTGAAGGTCTTGCCGATCATCACGAAGCCGCCGTTCTGTTCGTCGCGCGCCGCGAGATGGTAATTCGATAGCCATCCGTGGCGCCGGCCGTAGCCCCACTCCGCACCGATGATCGCCAAATCGAGCGTGCGCGTATGCTTGATCTTGAGCCATCCGCGGCCGCGCACGCCTGGCGTGTATGCACTCGCAAGCGCCTTCGCCATCACGCCTTCAAATCCCGTCGCGCACGCGTCGTCATAGAATTTTTCAGCCTCGGGCAGTTGCGGACGAACGACGCGTCCGATCAATTCGAGTCCGGCCGCCGACGCCAGGTCGCTGAGCGCGTCGATTCGCTCGGCGTAGGGGCGGTCGATGCATAGCTCGCCGTCAATCGAGAGCAAGTCGAACAGGAAGAGGCGAATGGGCTGCTCAAAGCGGGCGCGCTCGATTTTGCGCGTGCGTCCGAAGCGGCGCATCAGTTCCTGAAACGCGACTGGTCGTCCTTCCGCATCGACCGCGATCACTTCGCCGTCGAAAATCGCGCGCCGCTCGCCGAGCCGATCCATCATCTCGACGACTTCGGGCAGGCTCTCGGTGATCTCATTCAGCCGCCGCGAAAAAATCCGCACGCCGCCGCTCGCGCCGAGTTGATGAATTTGTACGCGCGCGCCATCGACCTTGTGTTCCAGCGCAAGCTCGGGACCGATCGAGGCGAACGCGTCGGCGACGCTCGGCGCGGGATGCGCCAGCAT
This sequence comes from Candidatus Binatus sp., assembly GCF_030646925.1. Lineage (NCBI taxonomy): Bacteria > Candidatus Binatota > Binatia (SeqCode) > Binatales (SeqCode) > Binataceae (SeqCode) > Binatus (SeqCode) > Binatus sp. (SeqCode). Next base: position 3,379 of record NZ_JAUSKL010000024.1, read on the forward strand.
CGGCTTCAGCGGCTTCACCACGACGCGTGCGCCTTGCGCCGTCGAGATCGTGCTCTGCGATTCCGCGCCAGGATCGTCGCTCGGCGGCGAGCGCAGGATGCGCACCACGCGGCCAACGTCGCCCTCGAGCATGTTGATGCGGCGCACGTCGGCGACCGCCTTCGACGCCATCTTTGCGATCGCCTCGAGCATCAGGCCCTCGCTCATGCCGTGGCGCATCTCGCGAATCAGAATCTTGGCGATGTACTTGCCTTCGAGCGCACTCGAGCGTTCGAACAGATCTTTCAGCGCGGCGAGCTTGCGATTGCGCGCGTGACGGCCTTCGATTGCGGCGATTTCCGCGAATTTGGCATCAAGGTCGCGAATCGTGAGGGTCGGCTCGGGGTCTGACGATCGATGCTTCAGCATCATCTCGACCGCCTCACCGAAATCCTCGGCGGCGGTAAAAATGTCCTCGCCTTGATCTTCGGTGCCGGTGATTTCAGCGACGATTTTCCAGATCGCGCGTCCGCTTACCTGGAGGCGCTTTTCTTCGCCCTGCTCGATCGCTTTGCCGACCAAAAACCGCGCCGCTATTTCAGCTTCATCGATATCCAGCGCGGCGAGAAAAGTGCCGACCGTTTCCGCCATCTGGAGCCGGCTCTGCGTTTGGCTGAGCGATTGGCAGACCAGCGCGAAATCGTAGAGCGAAGGCATCGCTGAAGCGCGCCGCTACGCGCGCATCGGATGCGATTTCACGAACGGCACGAATACCTCGACAAAAGTTTCGCGGCCCTCGCTCATGAACGCGTGGCCGACGCCGGGGATGATGTGCAATTTCGCACCGGGAATTTGCGCCGCGATGATTTCGGAGTTCTTCGCCGGAATCAGCACATCCTCGGCGCCGGTGACTACCAACGTCGGCGCCTTGATTTGCGGCAGGCGATCGAAAGTTTTGAGCGTGTAAGTGCCTTCGAGCTGGCGCTGGAACGCATACGGCGGCGTCGGATACTTCAGCACCCGCGGAATCGCGGCTTCGAGCAGGTCGCGATGCTGCGCGATGTACTTCGCGGTGTAGCCGAGCGGCCAGCCGCGGCGAATCACTTCTTCGGGCGAAACGCCTTCGCGCGGCGCGGTCAGAATTTTCAGAGACTCGGGCGGCGGCGGCACCGAATGCGTACCGCCAGCGGTGGTGCATCCGAGCGTCAGCGTCGCAGTGGGCGCGGGATGCCGCAGCGCGAATTCCTGCGCGATCATCCCGCCCATCGACACGCCGAAAATGTGCGCGCGCGAAATTTCGAGCTTCGCGAGCAGGCCCGCGGCATCGTCGGCAAACATCTCGATCGAGTACGGCGCGTCGGGCTTGTCGCTTTGGCCGGTGCCGCGATTATCGAAGGTGATGACGCGAAACGTGCGCGCGAGATCCTGCACCAGTTCCGGATCCCACTGGGCCGAACTCGCGCCGAGTCCCATGATCATCAGAATCGGCTCGCCCGCGCCGTAAACGTCGTAGTTGAGATCGATGTCGCCAACTTGAATTTTCGGCATCGCAAATCCTCCGCTGGTTTCAACACTACCGCGCATCAGGCGCGCTTTTGAAGGACCGCTGTGATTGATTCGAATCGACGATTCGATATGGCGCGACTACTTCTGCGCGCAGAAGCCCTGCGATTTCATGTAGGCGACCGAATTGTCAGTCAGCGCGGATTCTGGCGTTGCGTCGGCGCGCACGATCGCCGTGTGCGGCTGATCGTAGTAACACGTCAGCTTGATTGCCTGGCCCGCCGGAATCTGAAATTCCACCGACTCGGGCGCGGTCGCGTTGGCGTAAGTCGTTTGCGCGGCGCTCGGCGTCGATTCACTTCCGCCCGCGAGACTGCCGATAGCGCTGCACATCTTTGCCGCGTCGATCTCGCAACTGCCCGGCGGCGCCGGCGCGACCTTCATCACCGCGAGGCCACTCTCCGGCGACGAACTATTGCTCGAGCACGCTGCGAGCATCACCGCCATCGCAATCGATGCAATTGATGCCGCCTTCATCATCGCCACTTCGACATCGCCGATCTCAGGCCGCGCTCGACGCCCGTTCGCCGACGCTCTCGCTGCCGGCCGCGGCGGTTTCGATCTTGCGGCATCGGAGCATCAGGTCGCTGCGCGCGATGTAGCTCGCCTCCTCGATCGCAAAACCGTGCCGCGGCAAAATCTCGCTCAGCTTTTCGAGCGAATAATGCGTGATGTGCTCGTCCTTGTAACCGCCCGGCATCAGGAATCCATACACCGGTTCGATGATCTGCCAGCCGATCGTCGAGTAGTCGGGCGTTTCGAGGATGAGCATCCCGCCGGGCCGCAGCACGCGGCTCATCTCGGAGAAGAGAACTTCGTCGTACGGCAGATGCTCGATCACTTCGGAGCTGATCACGCAATCGAACGAGCTGTCCTTGAACGGCAGAGCGAAGGCCGACGCGTTGGTCAGCGGCATCCCGTAGCGGCGCAGAAATCGCAGCTTCGCGAAGTTGAAATCCATGCCGATCGCGTCGTTGAGACTCTGCACGATCAGGCTCGAGCCGCATCCCGCGTCGAGCACGCGGCCCGCGCCGCGCGCCCACGACACCGTCACGTGATGGCGCCGGCGATGCCAGTAACGCTGGATCGGAATGATGCTGTAAAACGCGCGCTCGTCGTAATCGGCCGATTCGAGCGAGTTGCGCATTTTCCAGAGCTTCAGCGACGACTTCACGATCTGCCAGCCGAACTGCAGCAGCTTCGCGTGCGAGCGTCCGGCGCCGCGCGGGAAATACGTGAACGGCACTTCGACGATGCTGAATCCGCGCGCGTACGCCTTGACCAGGATTTCCTCGATCACTTCGAAATTGACGCTCTGCAGCTTGAGGCCTTCGATCGCTTCGCGGCGGTAAAGGCGGTATCCGCTCGAGAGATCCCGCACCGGCATCGAGAGCATCCGATGCAAAACGAAATTCAGGCCCGCACTGGTCACGCGCCGCACGAAATTGGTGTAAGCGACGCCGCCGCGCGCGTAACGCGACGCGATCACGATGTCGGCGCGCCCGCGCGCCCGCCACATCTTGGTGGCGAAATCGGGATCGTGCGACTGGTCGGCGTCGAGCGTCAGGATGTAATCGCCGCGCGCTTCGGCAAAGCCGGTTTCGATCGCGCCCGCGTAACCGCGCCGACACTCCGGGATCACGCGCGCGTCGAGCGCTCCTGCCGCCTCGCGCGTGCCGTCGGTCGAGCCGCCATCGACCACGATAATCTCGTGGCTCAAGTGCTCGCGATCGAGCAGCGCGTGCAATCTCGGAATCAAGGCGCAAAGATTCTCGCGCTCGTTTACGACCGGCAGAATTATCGATACATCCATCGGCGCTAAGTTTGCTTTATGCCTGCGCGAAACGAAAGAGAACGCCGCGGCGCTCCAGGCGGCGATTTGCGGCGAACCGGCAACTGCTTGCCCATCTTGCCCATGGATGCCGCGCACCATAGTTTCGAAGTGCTATCTTATGGGGATGAGGAAGGGCGTGCGGCGACGATCATTACTCAAAATCTTCTCGATTTTCGGATTCGCGATCGCGCTGGCGTTGCCGGCGCCGGATGCTGCGGCGCGGGCGAAGCATCGTGCCGCGGAGAAAAAGGCCGAGGCAACGCCGCCGGCCGTGCTCGCGAACATCCACGTGCTCGGCGATCGGCCTGCGCCGTTTGCGCTCGACGCCAAAGCCGCGATGATGGTCGACGGCGACACCGGCGCGGTGCTGTACGCATTCAACGAGCATCAGAAGATGCAGCCCGCGAGCCTCGCCAAGATCATGACGTTTTACCTGACGCTCGACGCGCTGAAAGCCGGCAAGCTGACGCTCGAAACCGACGTGGTGATCAGCGAGAAGGCATGGCGGCTTTCGATGGACGAAAGCGTGTCGCGGATGTTCCTCGGCGTCGGGCAGAAGGTGCCGGTGCGCGATCTGCTGTACGGCCTGATGGTCTCGTCGGGCAACGACGCGGCGGTCGCGCTCGCGGAATATCTCGGCGGCAGCACCGACGGCTTCACCACGATGATGAACGAGAAGGCGAAAGAGATCGGCCTCGCCGATACTCACTTCACCAATCCCGACGGCCTGCCGACCGACGACGAATACACCACGGCGTTCGACATGGTGCAGCTTGCGCGCACGCTCGTGCAGCATCATCCGGAGGCGCTCACCTACACGGCCGCGAAGGAATTCACCTTCGACAAAATCAAGCAGCCTAATTTCAACACGCTGCTGTTCTACGATTCGCGCGTGAACGGAATTAAGACCGGCCATGTCGCTGAAGCCGGCTTTCATCTCGTCGCGTCGGCGCGCTCCAACGGGATGAATCTAATCTCGGCGGTGATGGGCGCGCCCAGTTCCGAGAAGCGCCGGACCGAAACGGAAAAGCTGATCGATTGGTCGTTCCGCACTTTCGTGAGCTACAAGCCCGACCTGCACAAGGACTTGCCGGCTGCGATTTCGGTGTATGGCGGCGTCGCGGATACGGTCGCGATCGGCCCGATGGGTCAGGCGGTATTCACGCTCGGGCGCGGCGAAGAGAACAAGGTGACGGTCGCGTTCACGCCGTCGGCAAAATATCTGTCGGCGCCTGTGCACAAGGGCGACAAGGCCGGCGATCTCGCGGTGATGCTCGACGGCAAGCCGCAATCGACGATTCCGATCGTCGCGCAAGCCGCAGTCGCGGAAGCGGGTTTCTTCGGGAAATTGCGCCAGCAAATCCGCCGCGCGCTATGAGCGAATGGAGGCACCGCGCCCGCGCCGTTGCGATCGATGGTGTGAGCGCTGCGCACGTCCTGATACCTCGCCCGCTTCTTTGCGGGAGAGGTCGCCGATACCGAACTAAGTGAGGGATCGGCGGGTGAGGGTGCAGGGATCGTGCGCACGGAAAAGACCGGGATTCCTCGCTCCGGCGACCTCTGCTCGGAATGAGATAGCTGGCCGGCGCATCAGCCTGCGATGAATTCGTCGAGCACCTTGAAGTAGCGCTCCGGCTCGTCGCGATGCGCCCCGTGGCCGGCGCCCTCGAACACCTCGAGCCGCACGTGCTCGCGCGGAATCGCCGCCGCGATATCCTGCGAATCGGCGAGCGGCGTGATCGGATCGCGGTTGCCGCTGGTCACCAGCGTCGGACATTTTATTTTTGAAAGCGCGGGCAGCATGTTGAAGGTCTTCGATTCGTTGCTGAAAAAATCGAACGTCAAATCGAAGTTGGTCACCGAACGCAGCGTAAATTCGGGCTCCATCGGCGTGCGGTTGTAAACCGGGAACGCTTTCTCGACAAACGCCGGCATCGTCGCGAGTCCGGGATTCGCGAAGAAGCGCTCGGCCGCGCTACGCACCTCCGCGCCGCCAAGCTGCTCGAATACCTCGAGCGATCGATCGGGCCGCATCCGCGCCGCCGTGCTCGCCAACACGAGCTTGCCGGGATGCTCCGGATGACGCGTCGCGTACGACATCGCGACCATCCCGCCGAACGACACGCCCATCACGATCGGACGCTCGATTCCGAGCGCCTCGCAGAACGCGCGCACGTCGTCGCCCCATTGCGGAAGATTGTACTTCGACGTGTCGCTGCGATCGCTGCGGCCGTTGCCGCGATGGTCCAGGTAAACGACCTGCGCAATCTCGGACAATCGCGAAAAGGCGGGCTTGAAGTTCGAGTGATCGAAGCCCGGGCCGCCGTGCAGCAGCACGACGGTCGGTACCTCGCGCATCTTCGCGCCGTCGGGCCGCAACTTCGCCCCTTCCACGTCGAAAAACAATTTTACGTCGCCGATTTGTACGCGCATGATGCGTGATTCTGTATCGCGATGGCCGCCCTCGCGCAATCAGAAAAATCGCGGACGCAGCCGCTCCATTCCTTCATCCCGAGCGGAGGTTGCCATCCTAATCCTCGCCCGCTCAGTTGCGGGAGAGGAAGCCGAAGTAGCGGCACGCGACGAGGCAGGTGAGGGTGCAGTCGTCGCGAGAACAAAAGCCAGAAAGCAGATCCGGGATTCTTCGGCTCCGCAGACTCCGTCTCAGAATGACAAAAAACGAATTGCGGGAAATTTACTTTTCGATGCGCAGCCGGAATGCGCCGCCGTCGAGGGCAGTCGATTCCAGGACGACATAGCCTTCCGCTTCCGCGGCCCGCGGAATATCGCGGACGCCGCGCAGGTCGTCGAGGATCAATTCGAGCGTCTGCCCGCGCGACATCTGCTCGAGCCGCACCTTGGCGTGCGCCCAGTTGAGCGGGCATTTGACGCCTCGCAGATCGAGGCGAATCGGCGGCGCGGCATCGTCCACGCGGATAGATTTATCACACCGCGCGCGCCGATCATCTCGGCGGCACAGCTATATCGTGCGGCTTTGCCCCTTCGCCTCGGCCCATCCCTGCTTCAGCGGCACCACGTGATGGAAAAAAATCTTGCGCTCGACGAAACGCCAGCGTCCCCGCTCGCGCCGATACTTGTCTTCGTAGTAGCCCGCCGCGGTAACGCTTTCGCCATTGCGGGCAAAGCGCGCTTCAATCGCGCAGGTGCCGCGCGCCTCGTCGCCGTTCACCTCGATAATGTGATTCTGGATGAACGGGATCGCGGCCTCAGGCTCGCGCACCGACGTGCGATAAAATTTTAAGAGCGCCTCGCGCCCGCGCACCGCCTTGAAATCGCCGCCGGTGACGTCGAGCACGCCATCGTCGGCGAAAAGATTCGCGACCAGTTCGCCCTCGCCGTGCGAGACGTGCCAGCAATAGCGCGCGGTGAGTTCGCGGATTTCGTCCTTGTCTTCGAGTTCCTGGACGCGCTGTTCGACCGATTTTGCCATTGATTGCTCCTTAAGTTTTCTGCTCGCTCATTCAGGAATCACTGCGCGATATAGCCGCCGTCCACCACGAACGTCGCACCCGTCACGAAGCTCGATTCATCCGACGCGAGATAAAGCGCGCAGTATGCGATGTCGTCGGGCGTTCCGAGCCGGCGTATCGGCGAGTTCAGGAGAAGCTGCCCGCTCTTTCTCATCGGATCGACCACCGGCGCGATCATCGCCGTGTCGATTGCCCCGGGACAGATGCAATTCGAGCGAATGTTCTTCGGCCCGAACTCGACCGCCAGCGCGCGGCTGAGCGCGACCATGCCGCCCTTGGCCGCGGTGTATGCGTGCGCCGCTTCGGACCCGATCATCGCGGCGATCGATGCGGTATTCACGATCGAACCGCCGCCATTTTTGATCATCTCGGGAATCGCGAATTTCGCGGTCAGGTACATGCTCTTCAAGTTGATCGCGATCACGCGATCCCAATCTTCCTCGGGCGTGTTCAGCACGTCCGCCATCGAGAGCGGCGACGAGAAGCCGACGCCGGCATTGTTGTAGAGAATGTCGATACGGCCGAAGGTCGAAATCGCCGTGCTGATCAAGTTCTGCACGTCGCGCGAACTCGAGACGTCGGTGCGGACGAAGATCGCTTTGCCGCCTTCGGCTTTCACCTGCTGCACGGTGTTGTCGCCGAGTTCAGGTTTCCAATCGCACGCGACGATACTCGCGCCCTCTTTCGCGAACAGCACCGCGGCGGCGCGTCCCTGTCCGCCGCCGGCGCCGGTGATTACAGCGATTTTGTTTTTAATTCGCATGATTGATCCTCTGCCGCCTGCGCGGTTTCGACACCGCCAAAACGTTCCTTCGCGCGTTTCAGAATCGAGCGCATCACGTCCGGACTCTGCGCCCCGACCAGCGGATAGTCGCCGATAAAGAATGTCGGCACGCCGCTGACGCCGCGCTGATTCGCTGTCAACGCATTGTTCTTGAGCCGCAATTCGTACTTGGGCGATTTGATCGCGTCGGCAACTTGCGCCGCATCGAGTCCCGCCTCGGCCGCCAGTCGCAGCACGACTTCGCGATCGCCGATATTCGCGTCTTCGGTGAAGTACGCGCGATACACTCGCTCTTCGAACGCCTCGTGATCGGCGCCCGAGTCGCGCGCGAATTCGGCCGCCGCCAGCGCGAGGCGCGAGTTGGTCAGCACCGACGGCGGCTTCATCGCGAGCCCGACCGACTCGGCCATCGTGCTGATTCGCTCCCACGCCGCTTTGCGCGCGTCGGCGTTTCCGAGCCGGCTCGCTTGCGCGGCGCTCGCGCCCTCGGCCGGCCACTCGGGATGAATCTGAAAGCCGCGCCATTCGATTTGCAAATCGAATTCCGGTTTCAGTTTTTCAATTACGTCGAACCCGATGTAACAAAAGGGGCAAATGAAATCCGAGAACATCACTATTTTGAATGCCATGCGGTTAGCTCTCCAGAAAATTTCTGTCGGCCAGAAAAACCACTATAAGATTGTCGTGCGCGCCCCGTCAAAAGCGCTCGCCCCCCGAGCTAACTGAAATGCCGCCGTTTTCCGGAACATCGCGGCTGTGTTATTTCACTAGCGATGCCGCGCCGCGCGCGGCCGCTCCGCGAGCGTTCACCGAGGTGGAAAAATGATTCTCGATACCCTGAAACTCGACGGCAAAGTCGCGATCATCACCGGCGCAGGCCGCGGGCTCGGACGCGCGATGGCGATCAAGTTCGCCGAGGCAGGCGCCGACGTCGTGGCCGCCTCGCGCACGCAAAAGCAGCTCGAAGAAACCGCTGCCGAAGTGAGCAAGACGGGCCGCAAATGCATCATCGTGCCGACCGACGTCACCAACTCGCAGCAGGTGAACGCGCTCGCCGAAGCGACCATCAAGGAGTTCGGCCGGATCGACATCCTGATCAACAACGCCGGCGGCGGCGACAATTCGCTCGGCAAGCGCCTCGAGGAAATCACCGACGCCGAATGGCGGCGCGGGCTCGATACCAATCTCACCAGCCAGTTCTACGGATGCCGCGCGGTGATTCCGCAGATGGTCAAGCAGGGCCGCGGCAAGATCATCAACATCGCGTCGGGCTACGGGCTGCGCGGCGGCAAGCACAACTACATGTACGCATGCTCGAAGGGCGGCACGATTCAACTCACGCGCTCGATGGCGCTGACGTACGCGCAGCACGACATCCAGACCAATTGCATCGTGCCCGGGATTTTTCCGCACAACGAAGAGATGATGCGCTTCTTCAAGGGCGGCAAATTTATTCCGATCGGACGCGTCGGCGAAGACGCCGAACTTGGGCCGCTGGCGATTTTTCTCGCGTCGGACGCCTCGAATCATGTCAACGGCGAATTGATCGCAATCGACGGTGGCGGACTGGCCGGCGGAATCACGCCGACCGGCGTCGCGCCGCAAACTGTCGCCTAGCCGCCGCGCTCGCTAACGGAGAGAAGATGGCATCGTCCAACGTCCTGCAGGAATTTTCACTCGAAGGGAAAGGCGCGCTGATCGTCGGCGCGGAGCATAGCGTCGGACGCGCAGCGGCGGTCGCGCTCGCGGAAGCCGGCGCCGGCGTGGTGCTCGCATCGCAGGAGCCCGGCACCGACAAACAACTCAAGGAGTGTGCGAAACTCGCGCAGGCAGCCGGCGGAAAAGTGATCGTGCGCGCGCAGAATGCGTCGATCCGCGCCGACGTCTCCGCCACCGCCGATCTCGCCGCGAAGGAACTCGGCGGCCTGCACATCCTGGTCAACGCGCTCGACAAGCCGGCCTACGGTCCCGCCGAATCCGACGACGATTCCGCGTTCGATCGCATTATCGAAAACAATCTGAAAAATATCTGGATGTCGTGCCAGGAAGGCGCGCGCGTGATGCTCAAATACGGCGGCGGCTCGATCGTCAACATGACCTCGGTGCTGGCCGAGCGCGGCGTGCCGAATGCCGTGCTCTATTGCACCGCCAAGGCGGGAGTGCTGAATCTCACGCGCGCGCTCGCGCTCGAATGGGCGCGCAAAGGCATCCGCGTCAACGCAATCGAAGCGGGATGGCTCGACGACGAATCGAGTCCCGCCAACAGAGACGACGAGTTCAGTAAGATGTTGCTCAGGTACCTGCCGTACAATCGATTGGTGAAGCCCGAGGAACTCGGCGGCGCGCTGCTGTACCTGGTTTCGTCGGCGTCGGGATTCGTCACCGGCGAGTCGATCGGTGTCGATGGCGGACTGCTATGCCGCGTCTAGCCGCTCGACGTTCATTTGAGCGAATCGAGAAGCGAACATCGGATTTAAGGGAACCATGAGCAAGAGTGCGGCGTCGTTGGCAACGTCGAAGGACGAAGTAATCGAATACTCAAATTTCGCATCGGCGATCACCGGCGAGGGCGACTGGATGCTCGCGGGATTTCCGCTGCCAGACGGCGGATTCTGGCAGTATCGCGAGCCCGACGCGGTGGTGATCGTGCAGGACGGATTTCTTCGCGTCGCCGCGGTGCCGTACTCGCGCGGCCACGACAAGATCCAGTTCCTCGACAACGCCAAGCACATGTACTTCAGCACGCGGACGTTTCAATGTCCCGACGGCGGCACGATTTCGTTCGCGATCGATCTCGCCGCGACCGTCGTCGATGGCAAGCCCGGCGATCTCTACGACGCGTTCGTCTCATTCAACGTGCTCGATTTCTCGACTGGCGCCGCGCTGGATTTTTTCGTCGGCAACGACACCATCGCGACCGTGTACGGCAAGCTTCCGTTTCCCGGCGTGCCGATCATCGATCCGGCGCACGGCCCGCGACACTTCTGCCTCTTCGAGGAGAATCGCAACGCGAGCACGCTGGGCGAACTTCATCACTTCGAGATCGTTTACGAATCCGCCAACGACCGCGTCACGTTCCTCTGCGACGGCAAGCAAATCCGCCAGTACGCGAACGTGCCCTTCAAGCTGGGGCCGTGTACGCTCGCGCTCGGCCTGATGAGCGAAAAAGACATCGCGCTCGGCAAGGGCAGCGTTTCATGCCACGGGCAGGGCGCGGTCGGCAAATGGGGCAACATCAAAATCACCACGCGCGCAGCGTGATCGAGACTCGATCGAAATCGCGGCGAGCCGACGCTGGAAATTTTTGCGGTCGTCGAATCACTTGCCGGCGGGGAAGCTGATCGTTGTGTGCGAACCCACCCTACTCAGAGCCCTCAAAGTAGCGGAAGATCTATCAACTCTGGTCGAACTCGGATTCAGCTAGAATTCGAGAAATCAGAGCCGCGCAGATGTGAACTACTAGGAGGGCGTCCTCGAACTTTGGAAAGCTACCCTCTTTCGGATGACCGGAAGTTTGGGCCGCATAGCCATTTAGCTTTTCAATGGCCAAGTCTAGTGGCGACGGTAAGCGTAGATCTTTGACGAGCATGTTCAGTTTTTGGGTTCTCTCGCCAACAATGTGCTTAGCGAGAGATTCAACTGCCGCGAGTGATGCCTCGACCGCTGCGCGGGTGTCGGGAGTTGGTTTCTCAGAGAGCGCTGAAATGGCCCCGTGAAGGATTTTGGCGGTATCTGTTGCACCAGCTTCTTTCAATGCGTCGATTGCGTCCTTAGTCGCTGCCTCGAAGACGCTGTCACCCCGTGCCTCGACTAGGGATCCGGAAAGCTTCCAACCTATACCCTGTTCTTCGAGGAGTTCATTGATCTCGTTTTGAATTTCGTCACTACGGTGGATGTCGCACACTCTTTCGACTACATCGAAAATGTAAAACCACTCAAGAGACATAAATTCTTCTTCCACGTCTTTCCAATAGGCGCTTTCTCTCTGCCTCGCCGATGGGATTTTTCTCGTCACGGAACAGATATGGTTGAACACAGGTTGCGCACCGATCCCGTTCTGGTACCAGACGCTTAACAGTCCCATTCTCGCAGGTTGAGGTAGACCGTCACGCTTCAAACCTTTTGGTATTTGCCGGAATCCGAAGCGTTTTGAGAAAATGGACATAAAAACTAAGCTGACATTCGACCCCACGGGCGTCATCGGTCGGAAGCAAATTTCATCGTCTCACTAAGCTTCTGATGCGGCGAGCTAGCCGAACGTCTCCCCGAGAATTGTATTGGCGAATAGCATCGAGCAGGTGCGCTGCGGTTCCTAGATTAGCTGGTAGTCTTAGTCTTCTTCTAGCAGTACGCCGCCAGGTGACACTCTGAGGGCATCACTTGCCGGCGGGGAAGCTAATCGTTAAGCCGCCATCGACCATGATTGTTTGCGCAGTGAGATAACTCGCGGCGGGCAGACACAGCAGGCAGGCAATCGCCGCGATCTCATCGAGCGTCGGCGTTCGCTTCAACGCGGACCGCTCGGCGCATCGCCGCTGAAAATCCGCGTAGTCGACGCCGAGATAATTAGTGTAGAAGCGCGCCGAGTCGGTATCGATAAATCCGACGTTCAGGCCGTTGACGGTGATCCCGCGCGGCCCCAGTTCGAACGCGAAATCGCGCACCATGCTTTCGAGCGCGGCCTTCGCAGCGCCCAACACTCCGTGACCGGGCAGATTTCGAATCGAATCGATTCCCGAAATCATCAGGATTCGGCCACCGTCGCCCATCGTCTTGTTCGCCTCTTGCACCGCGGCGACGAATCCATTCACGCTGAGCGCAAAAGTCCGCGCGAGATTGTGCGGCTTGGTTTCGAGCAGCGGCTTGAACGCGGTCGCGGCGGCATTCGCGATCAGGATGTCGATTCGTCCGAATTCCGCAACCGCCTTCGCGACCATCGCGCGAACTTCGGCGTCATCCTCCAAGTCCGCTTTGACGAGAATCGATTTCGGCGCGATCGCGCGAACCTCGCGCAGCGTTCGCTCCGCGCTTTGCTCATCGCGCCGGTAATTCATCGCGACTGTGGCGCCGAGACGAGCAAGGCCAAGCGCGATTGCGCGGCCCAGCCCGCGGGTGCCACCGGTTACGAGCGCGAATTTGTCATTGAGATCGTGCATCGCCGGCAAACTAAAATTTCGCGAGGTCGCCGTAAAGGATCTTGCGGATGTCTGGCGCGATCGGCGAGCCGTCGAGCGTGAGCGTGCGCCGATTGAATGTCGGATGCTCGATTTTGAGCGACATCTCCGCGTCGGAAGCATCGGCTGGCGTCGCGAACGCGACTCGGCCGCTGTCGGGCGTCGATACCTCCGCGAGCATCGCGCCGCCGCGCCCGTAGAGAATCACTCGCGCGCCCGCGAGCGGCGGATGCTCCCCGTCGGGCATGTGATCGTTGTCGAAAACCGTCACGCTGACGCTCCGCAAATCGCGCGCGCGTTCGACCTCGACCCGCAGGTCGCGCAGATAAATCATCGGCTCGGCGAACACGCCCTGGATTCCCACCCGCGCCGGCTCGCACGCCGGATTGGCTTTCAACTCGATACGCTGCGCCGCCATCCCGTGGTCCGACGTCACCACGAAGAGCGTCGATTCGAGCAATCCGCGGCGGCGAAATATCTCGAGCACCGCGCCGATTCGTTGGTCGGTGCGATAGAGCGCTTCGCGCAGGCCCTCATGATGCGGCCCGTAGTCGTGGCCCGCGCCGTCCGTCAGCACGAATTCATGCGCGACAAAAACCGGCGCCTCGTCCGCGCAATGATCGAACAGATTGATCAGTTGCGCCATCCCGCGGATATCCACCACTTCCTCGCGCCGCATATCGGGCAAATCGTCGGCCATCCAGCGCGGACTGATATCGTTTGACATCGCCTGCGTGAGCGCCTTGAGCCGCGCCTTGTCGCCGATAATTCGACGCTCGAACACGGCGTGATCGGCGCCGCGGCACTGCGGCTCATGAATTGACGCGGTGATCGCGCTCGCGCCGCGCACGCGCTTGAACGCCTCGTACAGCGTCTCGACCTCGTGATTCAGATACCGCTCCATCTCGAAAATGTTGCCCTGGATCGGCACCGTCTCGCGATGCTCGCGCAGATGAAACGTCGGATTCACGACGTCATGATGCCCGCACCATGCGCCCGTCATAATCGTCGAATGGCTCGGCCACGTGATGCTCGGAAAATTCACGATCGAGCCGTGCGAGAGCATCGCGCCGCGTTCGATCAGCCCGGCAATATGCGGGATCGCCGTGCGATTCTGTTCGAGTTGATAGCGCAACTCGGTGTGCGACAAGCCGTCGAGCAGGATCATGTAAACGCGCGCCGGCGGTTCACTATGTTCATCGATAATTTCGCTGAGCGGATCTCCATCCTGCCGCTTCAGGTAAACTTGCGCGCCCGCGCCCGTCGCGTTCAATCCTGCGATCGCCGGAAAGCGCATCACGCTCGCGATCGTCGGCGCGATATCGACGTGGCGCGCGCTCAACTGAAATTCACCGCGCCGGACGCCCGGTCCCGCGAACACCAGCGGCGCGCGGCATTGCACCACGTCGAGCGACCCGTGCTGTCCCGGCTGGATTCCGTAGGCATAGCTCTTCGGACTCACGACCAGGTCCGGCGCGCGCGGACTATCGAACAGTTGCGCGATCCGCTCGTAGGCGTAGGGATGACTCAGCGCGTGCGGCTCGAAGTACGCGCGATTCGCGTCGTCGTCCGGATTGCCGCTCGCGCGCGCGGCGGCGAGTTCTTCTTCGATCGTGGCGACGACGAATGGATCCTGATTCGCGATCGGATTCTCACCTATTTGCTCGACGATTTTGAACGAGAGCGCGCCGTTCTCGCCGGCAAAGCGCTTGAAGCGGATCATCCCGCGCCGCGACCACACCTCGTATGCGTCGGCGCGCCACGTCGCGACCAGATCGATTTGTTCGGCGGCGATTGTTTCTCTCAGCAGCGCCACGATCGTGCGATCGCCCGACTCATACTGATGCGAGTCGAGTCCCTGGCCGCCGCGCCGCTCCGGTCCGTATTCGCGGGTCATATCGTGATGCGCTCCTTGCGAACGGCCCATTGTGGCGCATCGCGAGCCGCGAGCGCAAAGTTTCGCGGCGCTGCTTCGTGTGGATTATCGGACGCTGCGAGCGCTTTCGGAGATTGCGCGTCCTGTTCCTTTCCGGCAATAGTGAAACGCCGAAATTGGGAGCGGCGCTGGTTTATGGCACTCACTGAAGATTCCGCGTTTGAGTCACGCATCGGAAAAGGCACCAAGGCCTCCGGCAAGCTGAATTTTCGCGGACCGGTGAAAATCGAAGGCGAAGTGGAAGGCGAGATCTCTGGCGATGAAGTCATGATCGCGAACGGCGCGGTGGTCAGTGCGCGAATTTCGGCAGGCCGCGTCACGATCGCCGGCGCATTCAGCGGCGAAGTCACCGCGCGTGAGCGCGTCGAATTGATGGCCACCGCGCGCGCGCAATGCACCATCAGCACGCCCAACCTGGTGCTCAACGAGGGCGCGCAATTCGACGGCGACTGCAAGATGCCGCGCAACAAGATCGCCGCCTAGCCGCTCGTCGCGCTATCGCGGCGCGATATCAGCACCGTCTCGAAGCCGCGATTGTCGCGCCGCCGGATTATCACTCCCGTTTCATCGATCTCAATTTCTTCGCGGTCGCCCATCCGCTGCTCGTAAATCCAGGCCAGCGGATTGCCCGCCATCTGGCGGCACGATTGCTTGTAGGTCGCGCCCACCAGCGTATTCGGATCGATGATCGCGACGCGTCCGGTCCATTGCGATTGCCCGCGTGCGCGGATATGCGCGATCGTCAGCGCGCGAAAAATTACCAGGTCGGCATCGACCTCGCGATAGCGCCCGAGTTTGGTCGTCAGCACGTTGCGGCCCGCCATCGCGCTCACGTTGCCGCGCAGAAAATCGCCGTCCGCTTCGTACGTCGCGTCGCGCACGAACGGCCCCCGCTTGTATCTCATCACCAGGCGCGTGATCAGATTCGCTTCGTCGAGATCGGCTTCCACTTCGAGACTGTCGGAGCTGGTCGCAGGATGCCGCGTGCCGCGAATTCTCTGCGCGAAGCGGCTCTCTTCCTCGATCGCGATCAGCTCGGCGCCGCGGCGAATTTCGTAGCGGTATTCACCCTCCGGCAGCAGCATCGAGATCACTCGGCTGACGCGGGCGGTGCTTCAGGCGGCTTCGCGTCGAGCATTTCCGCGAGCGCCAGCGCGTAATGCGGCGCCGCATTGTTGTGCCGGAAGAAAGCGTAAGTCTCGCTGGCGCCGCGCGCGAGCCGCCGGATCGTTTTCGCCCACTCCCCAATCCTCGCCGTCTCATAGCTGTCCTTGCGCAGGCGGAAATACAAATTCTCCGAGGTTCTGATCGCGGGCGTCGATAGATCTTCGGTCTCCGCGATACACAACGCGGCCGACGCGTCGCTGAGCGATTGCATGACCGAGTCGTCGAACCACGACGCGTCGCGAAATTCAAACGCCGGCCGAATCGATCCGGGCATTGTCGCAAGAAAGTCGTCGAGCAGCGCGATGTCCTTCTTCAACGTCGGCGGAAACTGGAACAGGATCGGACCCAGCCGATCGCCCATCGCGTTCGCGCGATCAGCGAACGCCTGCACCGCGTTGACTGTCGAGCGCAGCTTCATCGCGTGGGTGATTTGATACGGCGCTTTCAACGCGAAACGGAAATGAGGCGGCGTCGCCGCGGCCCATCGATTCAGCAGATCGACCGTCGCCGTGCGCCGAAACGTGTAATTGATCTCAACCGTCGCGATTCGCTCGGCGAAGTACGGAAGCATCTTCGCGCCCGCTAGCTTCGCCGGGTAAAAATCGCCGAGCCATTCGCGGTAGCCGAAGCCGGAAGTGCCGATCCGGATTTTCATCTCGCGCCCGCCCACGATTCGCAACCTATCGCCCCCCGCCGGCAGGGACAAGTTGTGATTTTGGCAGGTTTTTGTTCTTCTTATTGCCGAGCTCGCAGAAAATCGTCCATAAAATGCTGAATAGACTATCCTTGCACCCCGTATCTTGTTATGGGCTTGACGCGCTCGAAGAAATTGCTAATAAAGGGTCCATAGCGCAGTTCAGGCCGGGTGACCAGTTGATTGCCAGCCTAAGAACAGATAGGACTAATAAAGAGGACTTACAAATGTCAGCGAAGGTACTTACAGTCAACGAGCTTGCGGAATACCTCCGAGTACATCGCTCGACGATCTATCGATTGCTCAAGAAGGGCCAGTTGCCCGGCTTCAAGATCGGCAGCGACTGGCGCTTCAACGTCGAGGTTATCGACGACTGGCGCCTGCATCAGGGTACCGGCCTGCTTGCCGCTGAGGCCGCCGAAAGCGAGACTAACTGAGAGCTCGGTTCCCGTAGCAACGGTTCGAAACTTTCTGAACCAGCGTCGATCTCTACGGTTGGCGCGCCGGGGCGCTACGGTCTAGACTGACCCGTCGATGCCCACTGATGTTTCGGCCAGGACCGGCTTATTCACCGAGTCGGTGATCCGCGAGATGACGCGGCGCGCCCTCAAAGTTGGCGCGGTGAATCTCGCCCAGGGCTTTCCCGATTTCGCGGCGCCGGCCGAACTCAAGGAAGCTGCCAAGCGCGCGATCGACGAGGACTTCAACCAGTACGCGATCACTCACGGCTCGCCGAATTTCCGCCGCGCTATCGCCGACAAGGTCCGTTCATTCAACGGCTTCGCCTGCGATCCCGACCTGAACGTGACGGTCACCTGCGGCGCGACCGAAGCGATGATCGCGGCGATGCTCGCCGTGATCAATCCCGGCGACGAGGTGATCATCTTCGAGCCGTTCTATGAAAATTACGGACCCGATGTGATCCTGGCGGGCGCTACGCCGCGCTACGTGGCGTTGCGCGATCCGAATTTCTCGATCGATCACGCGGAACTGGAAGCGGCCTTCGGCCCGCGCACCAAGGCAATCGTGATAAACACGCCGCACAATCCGAGCGGCAAGGTTTTCACTCGCGCCGAACTCGAAAAAATCGCCGCGCTATGCATCCGGCACGACACGCTGGCGATCACCGACGAGATCTACGAGCACATCATCTTCGGCGGCGCGCGCCACGTATCGATCGCGAGCCTGCCTGGGATGGCCGATCGCACGATCACGATCAGCGGGCTGTCGAAAACCTATTCGATCACGGGATGGCGCCTCGCTTATGCGATCGCGTGCGAGCGGCTGACTTCCGCGATCCGCAAGGTGCACGATTTCCTGACCGTCGGCGCGCCGCATCCGCTGCAGGAGGCCGGCGCGGTCGCGCTCAGATTGCCCGAGTCGTTCTACGCGCAGCTCACTTCGATGTACGAGCGCAAGCGCGCAGCGCTCTACGACGCGCTCTGCGGCGCAGGCCTGAAATGCACCAAACCTGACGGCGCTTATTACATCATCGCGGAAATCGGAGGGCTGGGGTTTCAGGATGATTTCGCGGCGGCGGCATTCATGCTCGACGAGGTCGGCGTAGCGGGTGTGCCGGGCTCGAGCTTCTACCATCGCGCCGAACTCGGGCATCGCAAGCTGCGCTTCACGTTCTCGAAGAGCGACCAAACGATCGCAGCCGCGGCGGATCGGCTGCGGCATCTCAGCGAGAAACTCGCCGCGCGCAGCCGCTAATCTCGACGCAAAGATTCAAGGCGCTTTCTTGCCGCCGCGCAGCGCGCGCAACGGCGGAAGTTCGATCCCGCCGGACAGATAGACCAGCACCGTCCAGGCGCTGCGGGTGAGCGGATAGCACAGCAGCACGCTCGCCGCCGCGACCGTGCACAAGATCAGAATCTGCAACGTGTCGGAAATTCGCGTGAACGCGAGCACTCCCCAACAAACCAGGAAGGCCGCCGCGGCGACCGCGTAGTCGAGGTACATCGCGCCCAACCCTTCGCCGGGATCTTTCCAGAATACGACGTGGCAGCGCGGGCATTCGCGATTCATCTTGAAATGGCTGCGGAACACCGCCCCGCGCCCGCATACCGGACACTGGCAATTGAGCGCGCGCTTGATCAGCACCGATGCGGATTCGCCAGCCACAATACGATTGTACTCCCAGCTCGAACTCAGGCCAGCGGAGTTATCAGCTCGGTGATTTTTGTCCGGCGCGACGTTTAGCCGGCTAGCGCCACGGATTGAAGCTGAAGTTGAAGCCCAGTTCCGGCCCGATCATCTGCACGCGCACCATGTTGAACACGCCGGATGAAGTCTGCGTGTACTTGGAATAGTTGTAGTTCACCCCGACGAAAGGGCTGAACCCGCGCAGCCGGCTGTTCGAATAGATCACTCGCAGATGAGTTTCGAAGCCCGATTGCGAATCGTACACCGTGCCGCCTTCGTCGCGCCCCGAGTCCCATTTGTTGAACCAATAGCCCTGCGCCGTCGCCTCGATTGCCACGTGCGGAATCAGCCAGCGCCGCGCTTCGAGTCCGATCACTGGATACGGCAGGCCTCTCTCCTGCATCCGCACGCGCGTCAAAAACGGGGAATGGCGAAGCTTCGCGGGCAGGCCGTCGTTGATTCTGAAATCGTTGTAGGTGAACTCGACGCCGATTTTTGCGCGCAGATCCCAGCCCTTCAGGAATTGCGGCATCTGCCATTCGCGATTCTCATAAAGCGGTGTCAGCCGCCGTTCATAAAATCCGCCAAACGTGTACCAGCGCGTCCCGTCATTGTTCAGGATTTGATTCTTCGGGATGAATCCGCCGCCGTAAAAAAATGGCGTCGTCGAAAAATGATCGCCATACATCGAGAAGTCTCTGAACTGGAACTGCGCCGCGTTGACGCTGTCGAACCAGTACGAAATCAGAACTTCGGGCGCCTGCAACTGAGTGGTGCCGAGATCCGGGCCAAGCCGAATTGTACTGTCCAGTGAGGAATCGACCCGTCGGCGGGCCGCGCTGTTATCGTCGAGAAATTGCCACGTATCCGACGCTTCGATATCGAACTGGCGCGGCGCAGGAGTGAGCAGATCATATTCCGCGTGATGCTCCGAGCCATAGTCGCCCGCAAAGCAGTTCACAGCGTAGAGCGCTACACCAAATGTTAACAGCAGCAGGAGTCGAAGTGCTTTCATCGAGAGGCATGGTCTCTAAGTACGGTCTGAATTTCAAGCCGATTCAGCGCGCTGCGGCGTTCGCGGGGACCTCGTCGATCGCAGGAGCCGGCGTTCCCGGCTGCGATTGAAAGCCTTCGCGCAGTTCGCGAATCGGCTCGATCTGAATCACGACGATTTGTTCCCGATCGATCTTCGCCCGGCTCGGCCGCGCAATACCAATCCATGCGAGCGTATATTTTTTAGGATACTGCTCGATCACTTCATCCTGCACCGACGTATCCTTGATGATCGCCGCCTTGCCGATGAATGCCGGCCCGCTACTCGATCCAATCCACACCAGCGCGGGACTGCCGCGACTGATTCGCTTCGCCTTCCAACTCGTCGGCGAGGTCTCGATCAGCACGCGATGGTCCTTGCTCACGATGAACCACACCGGAACGGCCTTGCTCTGATTCCCGTCTTTGCGCACCGTCGCAATATAGATGTAGCTCGACTTCGACAACGCCTCGAGGTTGCTCTGGCTGAACGGAGCGGCCGTCGCCGACGCTATCGGTGTAGCGATCGCGATCATCGCGATCAGCGCGCCGAATAAGTACGCATAGAGGCTTGCACGAGGCGATTTCATATTTTTTCTCCGCGCGCTCCGTCATCTGCGAGATTGTGCGAAGCCCGCCTAGTCGCCGATAAACCGGCGGCGCACGAACACCTCGCCCAGGAACAGCGCAATCACAATCGGGATCAGCCAGGGTTCCGCGCTCCGCCGAAACGCGATGGTCTGGCCGGTATGCCGCGCGATCGCTTCCGCGGCAGCGTCGAACTCGCCGTGCGTGGCCTGCGACAGATGCCGCAGCAGTTCGACGTTCACCGGCTTGATGCGCAGTTCGGCGGTGTCGGCCGGGATCGATCCCGCCGTCGCAAATTCGCGCTGCTCGAGCACCCGCTCGGTGTCCCCCGCTTTGATCATCAGGGTCGCGGTGTACTTGCCGCGCCTGAGCGGTCCGACCTCGCCGGTATAGCGCGAGGCGGTCGCTTCCGTCATCGCGATATCCGTTACGCGCCCCGGCCCCGTGATGCGGCAGACGAGGTTGCTGACCTGCGCCGGTTCGGCCCGTTCAGCCTCCACCGTGATCGAACCGTCAGGCGAACCGTGAATGCGCATCGTGAACATCCCCGAATCGCCGGGCCGCATCGTCCAGCCCGCAAGCTGCGACCAGAATTCCGCGTAGCGGTTCCACCTGATCCAGCTAAGCGTTGCGAGCGAATCGGGATCGGCGGCAAAAATCGCGGAGCGCCCGAGTCCATACTGCCACGCGGCCAGCAGCGGCGCGGTCTTGTCGCCGCGCGATACCTTGAGCGCCACCTGCGCGCCATCTTTGGGAACCGTCGACGCGAAGAAATCGATCGGGGGAATCTCGTTGATATTTATCCCTGCGAGAATCGAAGTTGCCTCGCCGGCTTCCACCGTGGTCCGCCCTTGCTTGCGCCGATTCATCGCCTCGCGCGTCAGTCCGACCAGCAGCAGGGGCAACTTCTCTATATCCTGCACGCGATAAAAAACGCCGCCGGTCGCCTGCGCGAAATCCTGCAGCAGGCGGAGGTTGGCGAGGTCCGGGCCGATTCGAATCGTCGAAACCGGAATATGCTGCTTCGCGAATTCCGCGATCAGATCGTCGTGATCGTGATACTGGCGATTGGTGTCGCCGTCCGTCAGCAGGATCACCTGCCGCACCGGAATCGAACTCTTGAGTATTTCGCGCTGCGCAATTTCCAGTGCGTCCTTGAAATCGGTGCCGCCGCCCGGTTGCAGGCGTCCGATGCGATTTTCCAGCTCCGCGCGATCGTCGCCGAGCGGCTGCAGATGCCCCAACACGTACGCCTGCGAATCGAACGCGATCACGCCCGCGAAATCCGTGTCGTCGAGCTGCCGCAAGAGCGCGATCGCGGCTTCCTTCGCGTAGCGAATCCGCTCGCCGTCGCGCACCGCCGGATAGCGCGAGTCGTAGCTCATCGAATTGGATCGATCGATGCACAGGTAGACCGCGATCGACTCGCGCGCCGGCGGCGGCGGCTGCGTCTGAAATTTTACCGGCAGCGTTTTTTCGAGTTCGCCGCCCGCCAACTGCTCGTCGCGCAGCGAATCGCCGGTCGCGATCAACCCGCCGCCCAAGTCCGCTACATAGCGATTAAGCGCGTGCTGTACGGGCGCGGTCAGCGAACCGGTCGGCACGTCTTCGAGGATCACGAGTTGATACGGGAGATAGTCGGCGGCGCGATCGCTGAGACTGCGCGGCGATACGAAATCGATTCGATAATTCCTGAGCTTGAGCGCTGCAACTACGCTTTCCGGCGGCGCCATCGACGCGATCAGAATTCGCGGCGCGCCAGTCACCGTGATCGCAGCCTCGGCGCGCGGATTCACCGCGAGTTTCGGCGCCGCCACGACGACCTCGGCGCTCATCAGGTAAGCGCCGGCGCTTTCCATGCGATACGGCAACTCGAAGCGGTTGAGCCCGGGCTTGAGCGTGATCGATTCGCCGCCGACCGCCGTTCCATCGCGATAAAGCTTCAACACCGCCGGCGTCGGCGCATGCGCCTCGCTGTCGATATCGATATGAAATGCGAAACGCTGGTCGGCGCGCACCGTCTCCGGCGATTCGAAATTCGTCACGGCGATTCGTTCGATATCGGACGGCGGCGGCGCGGCCGCGTAAATCCGGATGCCGTCCTCGAGCATCCCGGGCACTTCGGCGGCGGCGGAATCCACCGTCTCATTGCCGTCGGTGAGCAGCACGATTCGCTTGTCGGCGTCGGCCGGGAACAAACTCTCGGCCGCCGTCAGCGCGCCCGCGATATTGGTAGCACCGCGCTCAGCCGCCTCGCCGATCTGGCCGACCAGGCGCGGATCGCCGAGCGGCGTCAGCAGCCGGGCGTCGCGCGCGAAGCCGATCACCGCGAGCTGGTCGGTCGGCGCCATCGCAGCTTTGAGCTTTTCGACGCGGCGGCGCATCCACTGGTACTGATCGGGCGAGATCGATCGCGACTGATCGAGCGCCGCGATCACCGCCACGCTGCGCGCCGCGATTCGGCCGGGAATCCGCAAGCCCGCGAGCATCAGTACGATGCCGACGACGCAGAGCATCCGGAGCGCAGCCGCCGACGCTCCGGCAAACTGCATCCCGCCACGCATCGCAAGGATTCCGGGAATTGCCACGAGCGGCGCGAAGAGCAGTAGCCAGAGCATCAGTGGGCGATCAAACATGGCGCATCCCCCACCACCGCGCGTGCCTGATGAGCAGCGCGCTCTCGAGCAGCAGCGCGAGCAGCGCGAGCGCCGCGAGCACGATTAACAGCGGACGCACTTCGCGCGCCGGATTCGCGCTCGCAGCGGTGGACGATACCTCCGACGACGCGTCCTGCGCGCCGCGCCGCGGCGCGAGGTCGGATTCGGTCGCGTCATAGTAGTTCGCCAGTACCGCGGTCTTGAACGATCCAGATTCGACTTGGTAACGGCCCGATTGCATCGGCCGAATCCGCGCGCGGCCCCATTTGTCGGCCGCAACTTCCCGCACGCTGCCGTCGGGATTCGTCACGCGCGCAACCTTCACTGCCGGCACCGTCAGGTACGAGCCGGTCGGCGCGATCTGCACTTCTTGCGTCGCAGTCAGTCGCTTGACGAGATCGACGGTCACGACCAGCGCGTCAAGATGGTCGGGCGCAAGCAGCAGATGATCGCGCACGTCGAATGCGATCAGCCCGACGCTCCCCGCGGCGGAGCGTCCGAGCGCCGCGGCCGGAAACGGCGGACGCCCTCCCGTCGCGGCTATCGCGATCGCCTCGATCCAATCCGGCAGTGCGATAATTCGCGTCGATTCGAGCGCCATCGCTTTGGCGCCGCTCGCCACGCCCGTCAGAGCGTCGCTGATCTGAGCGCCGGAAACTGTTCCTTCCACCAAAATTCCAAACGGTGGCTGCTGTCCCGCGCGCGCCGCCGGTGGATAAATCAGCAACGTCGATACGCTGGCGACGGCGGGCGCAAACGCATCGTGCATCACCACCAGTTCATAGGGCTTGGGCGTCTCGCCGCCGGGGGCCGGCGCCGGATGAAAGCTCGCCGGATCGGCGGTCTCGACCTGGAAATTCGAATCGACCGCGAGCAGCACCCGCGCCACGTCATCGCGCACCGACGCGTCCGGCGAGAGCACCAGCATCCGCGCCGGCCGGCCCGACGCGGCGTGGGCATAACGGCTGTTGTCGGCTTCGATCGCGTCGTCGCTAAGGATTCGCGCGCGCAGCGTTCCGCCCGCGAGCAATGGCCCGAACGGCACGACCATCTGCTCGCGCGGCGCGAGCATCAGCGTCTGCCGGAAGATTCCGGTGTTGTTGAGTTCGATCGCCAAATCGCACGGATGAGGCTGCGCCGAGAAGTTGCGAATCGTCGCGCGGCCCTTGGTCGCGCCGGGAATCCCCGAATCCAGCGAAACGATCGCGAGGTTCGCCGCGCTCGATCCGATCAGATGAAAATTTACTTTCGCGACCGATGACACATCGGCAAGAATTCCGGCCGGCGGCGTCCGATCCGCGAACAGATCGATCACCGACGCGCCGCGCGCGCGCATCAGAGCCGCTCTCAGAGCCGCCGTCCGCGCCGGTACCGCCATCGGCTCGAGTCCCGCGATCGCGTTCCTTAGTTCGCCGAGATTCGAACTCTGCGGATGAATAACCTGCGCTTCGAGCGCGTAGCCGCTCACGCTGAACTCGTCGTCCACTGGCGCCTGATTGATAATCTCCAGCGCGACGCGACGCGCCTCGCCCAGCCGCGTGCTCGATCCTTCGCGCGCGCTCATGCCCGCGCCCAGATCGAAAATCAGCGCATGACTCCGCCCGTGGCCGGGACTCGGCGCGGTGCGAATATACAGGCCCGCGATCGCCAGCGTCAGCGCCGCGAGCACCGCCGCCTCGAGCCAGAACAGCGGATCGAGCCGCACGTGCCGGACGTTCGCGACGGGCGCGGGCGCCTCGTCGAACAGCATCAGGCTCGACACCTCGATCGTCGGACGCGAGCGCGAGCGCAGGTAAATCGCCAGCAGCAGCGCGATACTCAGCGCATAGATGAGGTTTTGCGGATTCAGGAAACCCACGCGCTATCTCACTATCCCGAAGAGCGGCATCTCGCGTTCCATGAACGTTTCGAGATTGTTCGCGCCGAACGCCTGCGCGTACGTGACCGCGTGGCTCTTGCAAACCTCGCGCACGCGATCGCCGATCTCCGCGACCTTCCTCGCGCACGCCGCCGCCGTTTCCGGACCGAAAATCGTCTCGCGAATCTCGCCCGTCTCCGCGTCGCGCACGCGAAAGAGCCCCGGCGGATACGCGCCCGTGCTTTCCTGCTCGCCCATCACGTGCACCACCTTCACGTCGTGGCGCGCCGCGACCAGCCGCCGAATCGCATCTTCGGTCTCACCGTCGCTCACCAGGAAATCCGAAATCAGCACGACCACGCCGGTCGGACGGCGCTGCAACAATAATTGATCGACCGCCGCACCGAGCCGGGTTTCGCCGCCCGCCCGCACCGACATCACGAACGGCTTGAAATTGAGATACGATTCGCGCCGCCGATGGAGCGGCGTGGTTTCGAGCTTCATCGCGCCGCGGCGCATCGCGAACGCGCCGATCCGCACCGCATCGTTGTCGGCCATCCCGATGTAGGCGAGCGACGCGCCAATCGCGAGCCCGAGGCCAAGTTTGTCGTCGCGCTCCGGCAGGCCCATCGACGCGCTCGCATCGATCAGCGTGGTGATCTCGACCTGCCGTTCCGCGCGATACGTCCGAATCATCAAATCGTCGAGCCGCGCAAATGCATTCCAGTCGAGGAATCGCAGATCGTCGCCCGCCGCGTACTCCTTGAAATTCTCCGGCTCGATTCCAAGCCCCTGGATTCGGCCGAGCGCGCGCTGACCCGCGCGCACCGTCCGCGCGCGCTTGATCCCGAGCACCAGCCGATCGAGCTTGCTCAGAAATTCGGGCTCGAACGCGCGCGCCTCGAGCATCGCCTACCTCACCCGCGCGCCGCTCGAACGGATTTGATCACGCGCTCGACGATATGCGACGCGTCGATTCCGTCCGAGTGCGCCGCGTAGTTCAGCATGATGCGATGCGCCAGCGCCGACACCGCGATCCCGTCGATATCCTCGCGCGCGATATTCGCGCGGCCGTCCAGCAGCGCGCGCACTTTCGCGCCGAGGATCAGCGCCTGCGCGCCGCGCGGACTCGAGCCGAACATCACGTAGCGATTCACCATCTCGTCGTGCACCGCCTTCGCCTCGTCCGCCACGAAGCGCGAATTCTGCGGCTGCGTCGCGCGCACCAGCCGCGCCGCGTAAATTTCCATCGCGGGCGCCGCCATCACGTCGCGCACCAATTTTTTGAGCGCTTCGATCTGCTCGGGCGCCTCCGCCGCGCTGAAAACCGCCTCGACGCCGGCCTCTTCCGGGCCCGTCGTGGACGAGATGATCCGCGTGAGTTCCGCTTCGTCCGGATAATTCAGGCGCACCTTGTAGAGGAATCGATCGAGTTGCGCCTCCGGCAGCGGATACGTCCCTTCCATCTCGATCGGATTCAGCGTCGCCATCACGAAGTACGGCGGCGGCAGCTTGTAAGTGGTGCCCGATACGGTAACCTGCAACTCGGCCATCGCTTCGAGCAGCGCCGATTGGGTCTTCGGCGTCGCGCGATTGATCTCGTCGCCGAGCAGGATATGGCAAAAAGCCGGCCCCGGCTGGAACGAAAAATCGCGCCGCCCGTCTTCGCTCGACAGGATCACGCGCGTGCCGGTGATATCCGCCGGCATCAGATCGACCGTGAACTGGATTCGATTGAAGCTTAAGTTGAGCGCGATTCCGAGCGTCTTCACCAGCGTCGTCTTGCCGGTGCCGGGCACGCCTTCGATCAACACGTGCCCGCCCGCGAACAGCGCCGACAGTAGTTCCTCAACCGCCTGCTCGTGGCCGATTATCACCTTGTGAATCTCGGCCTGGATTCGCCGGAACGTCCGCGTAAAGTCCGCCACCGTCGGCGTTTCCACCGCTGAAACCTCACTCATCTTTCGAATACCTTCTTGATCGTCGCCCGATCTTCCGGCGGTACCGACGCCCGCGCGACCGGCTCATCTGGTTGCTGATCGGCGTTCAGCGGCGTACGCACCTTGGGCGGCACGTAAGCCTGGCCCGCGCCCTTCGCGCCCTTATCGACCGGCCGCGCTTCGATTGCGATCTCGAATCCTTCGGTGCCGAGCTTGGCCTGAGTGGGCGCGCCGAAGAGGCTATCGGGATCGGCGCCGATTCCATGTGAAGCTCCGCCGTTGCTCCCCGCGTCGCCATTCTGATCGGAGCTGTGATCGAGCAACGCGTCATCTTGGCCGCTCGAACGACCCTTCCCGCCACTCTGCGCTCCGAGGTCCGCGCGATTTCCGCTCGGCTGCGCCGGTTTGCCAGATGCGTCAGGGTCGTGCTCGAGATTGAACTTATTCGCCGTTTCCGGCTGGCCCCGCTGGAACTGCCCGGCCGCATCTTCGCGCGATTTCTTGCCGCTTAGCTCCGGCCTCCGGCGAATCTCATTGCGCTCGAGTCCTCCGCCGTTGTCGGCGAGGCGCAGATTCAGGCGCTGCTTGGGCGATTGCTCGCCGGTGAGCTTGCTCTGAAATTTGCCGGCCATCTCGCGCGCATGATTCATCAGCCCGGTGATCGAATTGCCCTCGCCGCCGCTCGCCTGCGGATTCTCGCGCATCAGCTTGTCCTGCAAGCGGCGCATCGTCGCCGGATCGGCGTTGACTTGCATGCCGGTTTCTTCGCCCGGCTCAGTCGGCCGCAAATGAAGATCGTCCAAATCGATCGTCAGCTCGTCGATATTTTGTCCGGGAACGATCCGCGCCGGATGCTTGATTCGCGCGAGCGGCAAACTCAGCATCGCCAGCGCGACCGCGCCGGCCAGCGCGTAGATACCGCGCGAAACGCGGCGCCGCTCAATCTTCGCCGCCGCGAATTCATTCCGATGGCTCAGCGCGTCCTCGACCAAGTACGACCAGAGCGACCCGCGATGCGATTTGCCCGACAGCGCCACGATCGTCGCGACGCGATCCTTCAACGCCGCGCGCTCATCCACGATCGACGCGGCCCGCATCGAGCTGGTTTTCATCCGCCACGCGCGCCGGATCGCATCGAAGACCCCGATCGCGCCGAGTACTATCGCCGCCGCCGAACAGATCAGAAATTGCAGCGCCGAAAGCTGATACGCTCCGACGTAGATCACCGCGCCCGCCGCGATCGCAATCGCCAGCGAGAAAAATATCGCGTGCTGCAGCGCGAGCGAGTTGAGCCGCCGGCGCACCGATCCAACCTGGCCCAGAATCAGCCCAAGTTTCTCGTCAGCGATTTTGCGTTGTGACGGGAAAGCCATCTGAACGCGCGATGCGCGTCCAATCGAGAATAGTTAAGGCAGGCCAAGCGCGCAACGCAGTTTCCGTGGCCGGCGACCATGGCGACCGGAAGGAAAATACTTGTTCCGAAACCTCACGCAGGTGGAGTTTACCCTGAGCCTCGAAGGGGCCGCTTCCCGTGGCGACGCGAAGCCGACTTCGGGCCGCAGGGCCGAATCGCTATAAGATGAAGATGCGGGCTACGCCCTGTTAGTAATGGAAAAGTGAGAAAGGGGCCCGCGTGCAGCTTAAGTCTTGTCCCGTTTTCTTACCGGTACTAGCAGCGCGTAGCGCGCATCCTTTTCTCCGCCGGCGTCGAGCGACAACGCACGCATTTTTTGCACCTATTAACAGCGCGTAGCGCGCATCCTACTTGCCACGGGAAGCTCGAAACCTCGTGAGGTTTCGAACTCCTACTCCCCTCTTCCGACGCCGCGGCGCCGCTAGAACGCCCAGCCCACGATCGATTTCAGGAACAGCCCGTTGCTGGTTCGAGTCAGCCCGATACCCACGCCCAGATTCAGTTCGAGTTGCGGGATCAGGTCCAGGTTCAGCGCCGGTACGATAAAATGCTCCTGGCGCTGCACCCCCGGTATCACCTGCAGGGGACCCAAGTCGCCGTAATATTCGACCGCGGGCTGAATCCAGCGCGACAGGTCGTACACGATCTCACCCGACGGCGACAATTCAACCCCGCGATGCGTCCCCGGTCCGCTGAACGGCTTCTCGAACGCGAAGTTCCCGATCGCGGTGAACCTCCCCAGATGCGTCTCGACAATCGGGCGCAGTTCGAGCGTCAGCGGATTCTCGTCCGCCTGCCGGCGCATGTAATCAAGCTCGATATTCGCGCCGAATCGAACCGGCCATCGCTCCGTCATCGGCACGCCGAAATGAACCTTGGTGCGCGCACCTGCGTACTCGTACTCGCCGTTGTTCAGCCGGGCCGTGCACAGGTACTGCCCGACCTCGAGGTATCGCAGCACGCCGTACGAGGCCTCGAGCGTCTCGTGAATCTGATACGGATTGAGCGCGTCCTTCGCCTCGTGTCCGGTCGCAGTGCTGACGGTATTCGAATGAAGCTCGACTTCGAGATGCCCCTTTGGCACGGTCTCGGCGGAATAAATCTGAATTTCGTAGAAGTCGATCGCGAGCGCGGGTCGCGCCGCGACCGCGACCGCCGCGATCAAAAACAGGAGCGCGCAAATCGATCGGCCCGGATTCATCGCGCCCAGGCTTCGCGTGCTAGCGGGACACTTTCAGGCCGGCGTCATCGGCCGCGCCCAGCGCAATCGCGGACCAGTCCAGGTCGGCGCGACCCTTCGCAATCGCCGAGAGGAATCGATCGCGCAGCAGGCTCGCCGCCGGCATCGGCACATTTGCCTCGGCCGCCGTCTTCAGCACGAGATCGATATCCTTGAGGCCAAGCGGCAGCCGAAATCCCGCCGGAGTGAACTTCCGATGCGCGATCATGGCGCCGTAGCCCTGATACACCGGGCTCGCGAACAGCGTCGTCATCAGCATCTCGATCGCCGCGACCGGATCGACACCGCTCTTCTGCACCATCGTGAGCGCCTCGCTGATCGCCTCGAACGAAGCTGCGATCATGAAGTTGCCGGCGAGCTTGACCACGTTCGCTGCGTCTGGGTCTTCGCCAAAATCGAAAATGCCCTGTCCCATCGCTTCGAGCAACGGACGGACTCGCGCCTTCGCGTCGGCCGGTCCCGAGGTGCAAATCCAGAGCTTCTTTGCGGCCGCCGCGTTGGGCCGCCCGAACACCGGCGCCGCGATCATCGTGCTCTCGCGCTCGGCGTGCACGCGCGCGAGCTTGCGCGTGATCGCGGGCGACACGGTGCTCATCGAGACGTGGATTCCGTCGGGCCCGAGATTCGCCGCGAGGGCGTCCTCGCCCGCGACGAGCGCCTCCAGCGACGCGTCGTCCGCGAGCATCGAGACGACGATTCCACCCGGCCGCGCGACGTCGCCCGCGCGGGCCGCGCGATGAGCTCCGTGCGCAAGCAGCGGCTCCGCCTTCGATGCGGTGCGATTATAAACGGTTAACTGATAGCCGGCGGCGATCAGGTTCGACGCCATCGGCAGGCCCATCGCGCCGAGTCCTACGAATCCAATTTTCTGCGTCATGCAACTAAGCTATCACGCAAAATGGTTGGAGCAATTGTGCTCCAATCCCTTTTCTTCTCTTATGATCTTGCCGAGCGGCCCCTGCCGTCCACGTTCACAGCTTCCGACAGCAACGCCTTGAGAATAAGCGGAGGAAGTCCGCCAGTCTCGAAGCTTAAGCGCGATCTTTGGCGAGTCGATTAACCTGATAAAGACTAGGAGCTCGGGCATGTCCTAAGGCACGCATCGCGAGCATCATCGACTTTGTCGACACATTGCTGGGTTTCTGCTTCGATACGACGCCCGTTATATTGCGTGTAGGCTTGTCGGCAATTACCCATCGAGATTTCGTGCGTCTGGGTGCAAGTTCGCGAACAAGCTTGAGCGTCCGCTGTGCTGGCAACGGAAACCGCTGCGGGTCTTGAGACCGAATGCTTCGGGACGTAATAAAACCCTTGAACATCGCAGCCGTTCACAGATGTGGCGCAAGCAACGCCTCTAGCGATAACATAATCGTGAGCCTTATCCGGTACCCCTTCACAATATTTCCTCGGCTCGTCCAAAAGAACGAAATGTTTAAGGCGATTTTTGTTAACTAAGAGCTGTTCGGATCTCTTCTTTCTCTTCTCCTAAGTTGAGGCTCACGCGATCACTCCCGACGTGCGCAGTTCCGCGATTTTCTCCGCCTCGATTCCTAACTCCGCGAGCACCGCCTCCGTATGCTCACCGAGCATCGGTGCGGGGCGCGGAATCTCGGTGGGCGTGCCCTCGTATCGGGCCGCCGGACGCGGCTGGCGCATCGCGCCCGCATGCGGATGCACCGATTCGACGATCAGCTCATTCGCCGCGATCTGCGGATCGTGGAACAAATCCTCGCGGCTCAGGATCGGCGCGCACGGCACTTGCGCCGCGTCGAACTTCGCGAGCCATTCCGCCGATGTCTTTCCGGCGAGCGCCTGCTGCGTCAGTTCGAGTCGCTCGTCGATATAGCGCGCACGACCCGCGACCGTCTTGAAGCGCGGATCGTCGATCCACTCCGGATGCCCGATCGCGTTGGCCAGCCCCGCCCACTCGGCATCCGACACCGCACCCACCGTGATGAATCCGTCGGCCGTCTCGAACACCAAATCGCGCACGCCGTTTCGAATCGCGGCCCCGTCACTGCTCTTGAACGTATGACGCGCCATCCCCTCCGGCCACATGAACGCGACCACCGCGTCGAGCATCGCGAGCCTGACGTGCTGCCCCTTGCCGGATTTCGTGCGCGCGAGCAGCGCCGCCGTGATGCACTGCGCCGCCGTGAGCGCGGTGACCTTGTCCGGAATGATCAGCCGCATCATGCGCGGCCGTCCGGTCGCCGCGTCGGCCTGAATCGCCGCGAGGCCCGAGAGCGCCTGCACCACCGGATCGTAAACGCGCTTGTGGACGTACGGCCCCTTCTCGCCGAAGCCGCTGATCGACACGTAAATCAGCTCCGGCTTGATTCGCCGCAGTTCCGGCTCGCCGATTCCCATCCGCTCCGCCGCGCCCGGCCTGAAATTCTGGATGAACACGTCGGCGCCTCGCACGAGGTCTTTCAGCAGGTCGACGCCGCGCGCATCCTTCAAATTGATCGCGACCGATTTTTTACCGCGATTGATTACGGCGAAGGTCGGCGCCATCCCGCGCTTGGCGCCGCCGAGCGCGCGCGTTAAATCGCCGCCGCCCACAGGCTCGACCTTGATCACGTCGGCGCCCTGGTCGGCGAGGATCATCGTCGCCATCGGTCCCGAAACCATCTGCGTGACATCTATGATGCGATAGCCGTCGAGTGGTCCTGGCATGATGACTCCTTTAAGCGCGAACGAATTCTTAACGTGAACGCACTTCTTAACGTGAGCGGATAACGCCGATTCGCGGGCACAGATGCGCAATTTTGCAGCGCGAGCACCACGGCGACGTCGGATGACAAATCGTCTGTCCGAACGCGACCAGCAATCCGTTGTATTCGATCCAATGACGCGGCGGCAGCGCCTTGCGCAGCGCAACTTCGGTCTTGTCGGGCGTCTTCGCCTTGACGAAGCCCCATCGATTCGAGATGCGATGCACGTGCGTATCGACGCAGATTCCCGGCCGCCCGTACGCCTCGGTCACGACCAGGTTCGCGGTCTTGCGCCCGACGCCCTTCAGCTTCAGCAACTCGTCGATGTCATCGGGCACGACAGTGCCGAACTTATCGATCAGGTCGCGGCAGATTCCGCGAATCACGCGCGCCTTGGTGCGATAAAATCCGACCGGGTAGATAAGTGCCTCGAGGGTCTTCGGCGCGAGTTTCAGGATCGCGTCGGGTGTCGCAGCGCGCTCGAACAATCGATGCCAAGCCGCCGCGGTGGTCTCATCCTTGGTGCGGAGGCTCAGGATACATCCGATCAGCGTGCGGAACGGATCGCGACTCTGCACCGCGATAAAACTCACGATCGGCGCATTCCACTTCGGCGCCTCGCGCCGCAGGATCGCGAGCGCCCGGCTGACCGCGCGCGCATCGAGCGGCGCCCGCACCGCCATCCTCGATGATGCTCTTACCGGCTTGATTGCGACTGGCACTCACGACGATCTATCATCCGCCCGCCCGCCACTAAACCATTGCGCCTTCGAAGGTCCTCTCTGCTTCGCCCTCCGTGACCGATAACGGCTCTTTCACCACCGTCGGATGCCGCCACTCGATGCTCCGTCATTTTTACTAACAGCGCGTAGCGCGCATCTTCAATCGGACGGGGAGCGGCCTCTTCGAGGATCAGCGTAAACCTAGTGCGAGAGCACGATGCCGTACGGTGCGCTGCTCGCGTTCGCCGGGTTCTCGGTCGCGATTGTCGGCCCGGTGCATATCGAGCTGCCGCAAGTCCCGTTGATCACCGACAGCGAGACGGTGCCGTCGCCGGAGTCGGCCGCGTACACGAACTTATTCAATGGATCGACCGCGAGTCCGATCGGTCCGTTGTATCCCGAGGCCACCGTCGGCGGCGTCGTCAGCGTGGTGCCGGTAGCGACGAACGACGAGATCGAGCCAATCAATCCGCCGCTGCCGCGGTTCGCGGTGAACAGAAATTCGACGCCGGTGTTCACTCCGATGCCGATGCCGATCGGCGAGTTATTCACGTTGCTGTTTTGAAAAGTGAAGGCCGCGGTTAGTGCTCCGGTAGTCGAGTTGATCGAGAAACTCGAGACCTCCGCCAATTGCTGATCCGCAACGAAGAGCGATGCGCCCGCGGAATCGATCGCGATAAATCCCGGCGTGTCAGCATTGACGTCGGCACTATGCGCGGCGGGCAGACTCTTCGAGATTTTACCGTCACTGCCAATCGTCAGCGGCCAGATTTCGCCGGTCGCCGCGTCTGCGACGTACAGAATCGAGCCTGACGAATTCACCGCGATACCGAAAGGAGTATTGAATCCGCCGAGCGCCGCGCCGTTCTTGGCTAGCTGCCCGGTGCTGGTATCGACGGTGTACGCCGCGACGGTGCCGTCGTTCGATCCCGTCGCCCAGAGAAAACTGCCGCCCGAGTTCATCGCAAGTTGATCGGGTCCGCTCCCGTTGCCATTGCTGATCGAAGCGGGCGAGAGCGCCGTCAGCGTCCCATTGGTCGAGCTCACCGCGAACTCGTAAATGTTGTCGTCGGCGACATTCGCGACATACAGAAACGCGTTGCTGGGCGCGACCGCGAGCCCATGCGGACCTTTTTTCGCTCCTGCCGCGATTGTGCCGCTGCGTTTCAACGCGCCGGTCGTCGTATTGCGCGTCAGCGACGACACCTTCGCGTCGTTGAAGTTCGTGACGAAGCCGAAGCCGCCTACATTGCTGGTGGCCGTCGAAGTCGGAGTCCCGGAATTGCTGCTGACCGGGGTCAAAAGTCCGCCGCTACCGCATGAAGCGGTGTTGAGCGTCACCGCCATCACGAGCAAGGCCGGCATCAGCATCGCGAAATTTCGCAGCATTCTCATCGCGGACAATTCGTTCTGATGATCGATCACGTGCGTCTCTCGCCCCTTTTCGATGCCTTCCCAAACAATCGTGAATCAGACGTCGATACAAGACTATCGCGAAATTATCGATGACCGGATCATCGTGAAATTATGCGCCGCCGAATCGAGCAGCCGCGCGATTGGCCTTGACACGATCGCCGGACAGAGTCGTATGTTTGCGCTTACGCAATGAAGACTAGCTGATAATCCCCGCTGCGGAGTTTATCGAGGAGATCTCACGATGGCGCAAATCGATTTGAAAAAAGTTCCGCGCTTCTCCGAACTGCCGGCCAAGCCGGGCAAACCCGCCGAGTCCTCGTGGGGCGTGTTCGGCGACGACGACGAACTCGGATGCCTCAATTTTCTTTCCGCCGACGGCGTGGTCGAAGCCGCGCGATTGGTGCGCAAGGGCGCCGTGTTTCGGCTCGATACCAAAATCAACTACGCGACCCCGCCGCTGTTCAATCGCACCCCAGCCAAGCATACGATCCTGAGCTTCGAAAGTTACGGCTTGCTCGGCTTCGACGATTCGCTCGACAACTACAACACCCAGGAAGGCAGCCAGTGGGACGGCCTCGCGCACGTCGGCAGCCCGCGCTACCAGAGCCTCTACAACGGCGTGAAGGCGAGCGAGATCAAGGATGGCCCGACTGGGCGGCTGAGCATCCACAAGTGGGCGAACAAGGTCGTCGGGCGCGCGGTGCTGATCGACGTATGCAAGTATCGCACGGCAGAGGGGCGTCCGCTGAATCCGCTCGATTCGGAGGCGTACAGCCTTGCCGATCTGAGGGCGGCGTTGATCGCGCAGGGCGGCGAGTTGCGGCCCGGCACGATCCTGCTGATACGCACCGGATGGATGCCGGCGTATCTGGCGGCGTCGGCGGCGGAGAAGACTGCGATGGCGCCGCTCGAGAAGCTGAAGGCGTGCGGAATCGAGGCGACGCGCGAGATGGTCGAATGGTTCTGGGACAATCGCATCGCCGCGGTCGGCACCGATTGTCCCGCGGTCGAGCCGTGGCCGTGGGATTTCAAGGATGAAGGCGCGCTGCATTACCGCACGCTCTGCCTTTTGGGATTGCCGATCGGCGAGCAATTCAATCTTGAGGAACTCGCGGCCGATTGCGCGGCCGACAAGCGTTACGAATGCATGCTGGTGTCGGTGCCGATCAATCTGGAAGGCGGGATCGCATCGCCGCCGAACGCAGTCGCGATCAAATAGCTGAAATGAAAACGGGCGCTGGAGGAATCCAACGCCCGACGAAATCGAGGAGAAAATTGACTACATCGCGGACGCGCGGCGACGGCGTTGTTCCTTGCGGCGGCGGCGTTGGGCTTCGGATCGCTTGCGCTTGCGGCGGACGCTGGGCTTCTCGTAAAAGGCGCGCTTCTTCATTTCTTTGAACACGCCCTCCTTGGCCAGCTTGCGTTTGAGCACGCGCATCGCTTGATCAAGGGAGCCTTCGACCCGAATTTCCATAGTCCTCCGTCCGTCCGGTAGCTTAGCCCACCGAGCTTAGGTCCGTCCGAGATTAGAGTCAACCCGCCGGATTTTACGGTACTGGCCGAATTAGGCCACCCGCGTCGGGAAATTAGGCCACTCCATTCAAAAGTGGGAAAGTTTGCAAATCATTCTCTAAAATGGAATGGAGGAGCACGAGATTCGATGGGGTCGTTTTGGACTAGACCTAGATTTGTGGCTTCGAGGCTGGATCGCGATCCAACGCCTACTTTTGGCCTCGATCATTCTGATTGCTCACCGCGGCTACCGATGGCTCTTAACGTACCTGTTTGCCCAAGAATTTGAGGGAATTCGGAAACTCTTGGACATTATCGAGGGAGTGGCGATCGTGGCGCTGACTGCGTGGCTTTTAACAGAAGCGATCAGGATCTTTCTTCCCCTGCCGTGGGGGCTTAAAATCGTATCAGAGAAACGAGCGGATTCCCATGGATCATCTGCAAACCTTTAAAGACTGGCTTCGCTTTGTTCGAAATGGCGCGATCGCCACTATCGTGGTGATTCTCTTATTCTTTTGGAATTCCCCTCATTCAGCGCAGGAAATCGCAGTGGTAATTGCGCTGCCGTTAATAATCTTCAACGCTTTCCCAATTTTGATTACGGGGCTTGTGGATATATTCCAAAGGTTCGTACCCAAAACGCAGCAGCAGTCGTTTCCATTTACGCCGACTCCGGTTGAGAAACCTACCTTTACGCGGAAGCAAAGAATAATTGGATGGTTCATTATCGGAACGCTTATCGTTATGGTCGTGTCGTTTTGTGCAGGAATTTCGATATTGATAGCTAGCTCTTGCTACCATTCCCTCAATGTTGCGTGGGCTATAATCCCTGCTCGTTATGTTTCCTACACGCTGATTGGAATCAGCATTCTTCCAATTGTCGCGATCGTCTTCCTATATATCGGACTGCGATATTCTGCTTGGTTTCGCGACAACGGTTCGTTCCCTTCAGCTTCGGCCTTGATCAAACGCCCAATAAACCACTGGCCGACTTCGGCTTAGAGATTCTGGACGATCTTCATTTTCCTTTACGTCTTGGCATCTTCCCG
Source organism: Candidatus Binatus sp. (assembly GCF_030646925.1). Classification (NCBI taxonomy): domain Bacteria; phylum Candidatus Binatota; class Binatia (SeqCode); order Binatales (SeqCode); family Binataceae (SeqCode); genus Binatus (SeqCode); species Binatus sp. (SeqCode). The sequence continues at coordinate 40,297 of NZ_JAUSKL010000024.1, forward strand.
CCCCTGATCACGATGGGTCTGAATGGCCGGTATCCGGGCCGCAGCGTGGTCGATGGCTTGCGCGGGATCGGCGGCACGTCTGACGGTTGCGCCGCAGCATTGATCAACTCTCCAATCGACCAGATATGATCCGTCACCCCAAGCGCCATCGCGGGCGTCACGCGCAACGATTCGTGCACGCGGCAGAAATTATAAAACGCGATCCAGAGCGCGATTGCTGCTGTGTGATTCTCGGTGAACATGGTCGCGGAGGCTATCGCTCTTCTCATTCGAATCTCCATACGAGAAACGATAGCCTGGTGGCGCGCACACGTCAACAGTAGATCTGATATATTTATCAGCCAGTAGGGTGTATTGACTATCACGAAGTAACGGAGCAATAATTCAGACTCAATCTTTAAGGATGGCTCAAAGAACATGGTCGAGACGAACGAACAAACTTCAAACGGCGCTCAAACTCCCACCAAAAAACATAGGCAGCGGAGTCCGAACTATCCAGCGGAAAGTCTTGAGGCCGCGATTAAGCGAGTCGGCAAGCTGTACCATGAAGATCACGAAGCGGGATCGACAGTCGATTCGGCTGCGGTGCATATCGGTTTCAACAAAGCGCACGGAGAAGCCAAGTCTGTACTGGCTGGGCTGAAAAAGTTCGGCCTCGTCGAGATGGCGGGTAATCGCGTGATCGTCACCAAACGAGCGGTCAGCATTTTGCTTTTCCCAGAAGAAGAACGAGGGAAAAAGGCGGTTCGCGATGCCGCTCTTTTGCCTGACATTTACCGAAAGCTCGTAGCCCGATACAGGACGACAGGACTGCCATCCGACAAGAGCCTGCGGGCCGAATTAATAGCGGACGAAGGTTTCAATCCGAAGGCAGTAGATGCCTTTATAAAGGATTTTCGAAGCTCATTAAGTTTCGCTGGCATATCAGTCGAAAGCGGTCTAGACTCATCGGAAGAAGCGCAGACAGGCGACGAACTCAACGATGAGGAAACGCAATTGAAAACTGAAGAAACGGAGATATTAGAGAACCGGCCGGGAACTCCGCCAAATAAAAGCACTAAATCAAAAGTCTTTAACGTCGCGTTGGACCCGATTACGCAAGATGCACCGCAGTTCGCTCAGGTGCTGATACCAGTGCCGATCAGCGAGGAACAAAAGAGGCGGCTCATCTCGTTCCTTCAGAACCTGTGATGAAATCCCGCCACGCTGCCGCGCTCACGCTTGTTGGCTGGTATCTGATGATGCCGCCAGCCGATACGAAAGTCGGCCTGCTCCTTGACGCGCCATTCTCGGACTGGCGCGTCGTGGAAAGTTTCGATACTGCGGCGGAATGCAAGGCGTCACTGAAAGCAAAACGCAATGGAGTGAAGATTCCCGAGGTCTCCAAGAATTGGCCGAACGATGTCCCTACTGTCGCCTTTTGGGAGTGTATCGCGACCGACGATCCCCGACTCAAATCAAAGTAGGCCACTCCGCATTTCAAATTCAGCCACTCGCGCTCAAATTAGGCCAGTACCGATTTTGCGGGTGGAGACGTGAAGAGCCGCACATGGAGCTCGTTCGGCAAACGCTAACGAATCCGTTGTGTTTGATTCATCGTGAGTTGACCCCATCCCCGGCCAATGAAAATATTGGCAGAGGACGTTTTGTCCACAGGCCGTGGCTCTGTTGTGCATGCGCGACGGTTAGGTTTCGTTGCTTTTCGGCTGCTCATTCCAATAACATCCGCCGACTAGAGTTTTGAATGAAACCTGCCGGAAAGCGCGGGCGGAGGGATGCGATGATTTCAGAACGAAGCAGGTTGCTCGAAATCCTGAAGCAAACCTCTTACATGGAGAATCAAACCGAGGGCTTTCTTCTCGCCTCAGGAGAACGCAGTCCGTATTACGTGGATTGCAAAAAAGCGCTCTCTCATCCGGAGGCACGGATGCTGATTGGATCTTTGATCTATTCCATCATCGAGAAGGATGATCCAATCGATGCCGTCGGAGGGTTGGAAATAGGGGCATATCCGATCGCGACAGCAGTGTCCGACAAAATTTGGCAAGAAACGGGAAAATCCGTTCGAGCGTTTGTCGCCCGTAAGGATCAGAAGAAGCACGGAGTAGGAAAACGCCTGGCAGGCGATGTTCGCCAAGGTGACAAAGCGCTGATTGTTGATGATGTGATCACGTCTGGTGGCTCAGCAATCATGGCGATCGATCGAGCGCGTGAGGAAGGGCTTGAAGTCCGCCGAGTGATCGCCCTGATAGATCGTGAAGAACAAGACGGGCGCAAAACCATCGAGGCGCGGGGAGTCAAATATGATGCCTTGTTTACCTTGTCGGACTTGATTCACTTTCATGGCCACGACCAGCAAAGCGAAGATCCGGGCGCTGATCAAAAGCGGCTTGTACGAAGGCAACCTCCGCGCTCTGCTGCCGTTGGTTAAGCAGCAGTTCCATCAGCGTCCAGTCCCTGTATGGTTCTCTGATTTCTTTGCTGTTGGCTCTAATCGGACGAGTTCGCTAACGGGCAAATCCCGACTGATCGTCTCGATCACATCGAACGGCAGCTTTCGCAGCCGATGCTAGACGCCTTGGACGCAGAATTTGCGAAACCTCAGGAATTGCTCGACAAGCTGAACGCGCTTCATACCGCGTGGTTCAATCTTTAAATCCGCCCAGCGCGGGGGGTCAGACCCGCATTGACAAACCCGCTCGCGACTCATTGCGGCACCTTTTCGTTGCCGCTCATAGTTCGTCCAGACGACGGGATCCGGCAGAAATGCTTTTGTGTCGTTCATAGAATTCTCAAGTCGAAATCTATGCGGCACTAGTCATCCGACGAGTAGATTGAACTGCGAGATGCGAGCTTATAAAGACGGAACGCCAGAGCAAGGAGTATCCAGATGGATCTAGGACTTAACGGTAAGGTCGCGATGATCACCGGCGCTAGCCGCGGACTCGGGCGCGCGATGGCCAAGGCGCTCGCCGACGAGGGGATGCAGGTCAGCATCTGCGCCCGCACCAAAGAAGCAGTCGATGATGCCGTCGCGGAACTGACGCGATCGAACGCATCGCGCGTGATCGGATTCGTCGGTGATGTGACGAAGGCCGACTTCGCGCGGCGATGGGTCGATGAAACCGCGAAGCAACTCGGCGGTATCGATGTGCTGGTGAACAACGCCGGCGGGGCGCAGCCGGGCGCGCTCGCGGACCTGCCCGATTCCGCATGGCAAACGACTTTCGACCTGAATCTCTTCGCGCCGGTCAGGCTCGCGCGCCTTTGCGCCCCGCACCTCGAGAAACGCGGCGGCGGCTCGATCATCAATATCGGATCGATCTACGGGCGCGAGTCGGGCGGGCCGCTGACCTACAACGCGTCGAAGGCGGCGCTTCATTCTTTCACCAAGATGCTCGCGCGCGAGTTCGCGCCGAAAAAAATCCGCGTCAACACGATCGCGCCGGGCTCGATCATTTTCGAGGGCGGCGTCTGGCAGCAGGTCTTCAAGGCGAATCCCGCGTTCGAGAAAGATTTCATCAGCCATGATTTCCCCGCCGGACGGCTCGGACGTCCCGACGAAGTTGCGTATGCGGTCGTGATGCTCGCGTCGCCGCGCGCAAGCTGGATTACCGGCGCGTGCATCCCGGTGGACGGCGCGCAGGGGCGCTCGATCAATTAAATCGTCGATGGCACGATCGCACTTCGCGCGCGCTGCGGCCGCGTTCGCAAACGCGGGGCTGATTCTCGCGGCACTGCTCGCCGCGTTATCCGCGATCGTGCTCGCAGGATGCGCCGCGCCGCTGCCCACCACGGAATTGCCGCCCGCACGATTCATCGCGCCGGTGCCTGAGTTTCCGGGACTGCGCGACTATCGCGGAATTTTCGATTTCAGGATCGGGGCGACGGGACTCGACCAGGCGGGCGTCGCGGATCTCGCGAAGGAAGCGCAAATCGATTTCATAATTCCCGGCGATCGCATCGAGCCGGGCAGTTCCGACTACGGAATCCCGGGCTTCACCTCGACGATTCTGTTTATCGCGGGCGGCGCGTTCGAGAGCGGCGGCGGCAGAATCATCGGGGTGAATCTCCACGAGCCGATTCATCCTGATTTGAGCACCGCCGATCTGATTAGCGCGATTCGCGACCAGGGCGGGCTCGCGATCGCGGCACAGCCGGCGAAATTCACGAATCCGGCCGACTTCGCGCTGGCCGACGGAATCGAGGTGTACAATCAGCGCGATACGTGGCTCGAGCAGAGCCCGGCGGCGCTCTATCTGCGCGCGATTTTCACGAACACGGACAAGTTCCTCGCGAGCCTCGACGTGCGACCCGACGTGAATCTCGCCTTCTACGACAGGATTGCCGCCGGTGCGCGCGTCACGATGCTCGCCGGCCTGGGCGCGCCCGACGACCTGACGGTGCTCGGCTCGAAAGTCGGCACCACGCCGCAACTGATGCTCTTCTACACGACGCATCTGCTGGCGCGCGAGCGCGATCAGGAACCGTTGGTCGAGGCGCTCAAGCTGGGGCATTCGTACGTCAGTTTCGATTTTCTAGGCTATGTCGGCCAGTTTACGTTCTTCGCGCAAACCGCCGATGCGAACACTGGGAGCAAGGCGCTGATGGGCGATGAAGTGAGATTCGCGCCCGGCATGACTCTCAAGGCGGAACTGCCCGACGCGGCGGATCGCATCGCGATGTATCAGAACGGCGCCGAGGTCGCGTCGGCAGAGAACGCGAGGAACCTCGAGTTCGCGCCGAAGTCGGCGGGCGCGTATCGAATCGAGGCGTATCGGGGCGGCCATATGTGGATTCTATCGAATCCAGTTTACGTGCGCTGAGCGGAGGCCGCGCTGAACAAAGACTACTAGCGCGCAGCACGCACACTACAATCGTGCTTTCTGACCTTTCTGTTACTAGCAGCGCGAAGCGCGCATCTTACTTGCCACGGGAAGCTCGAAACCTCGTGAGGTTTCGAACTCTTCTTCCCCGGCGCTTTCTTTCTCTTTTCTCAGCGCGGCGCGCGCCCCCACGCCTCGATCAGTCGCTCGAATGCCGCCCGCAGTTCCGGATCCTTCAGCTCTGGCAACTCGATCGATTTCCGCGTCGCACGCGGCACCGTGCGCAATGCTGGCCGCTCGCGCCGGCTAAGCCGCCCTTGAATAAATCGCAACTCGCGCACCACGTCGTCGCCCATCCGTTCTGTGACGCGCGCGAGTATCTGCGGTTTCATCAGGTTGAGTTCCTGTATCCACATCGCGCCCGAAACTTTTACCACCAGCGTGTGGAATTTCAGCGACACGATTTCAGTCCGCCGCGCGATCGCCTCTCCGACAATCTCTGGCCACGCCTTCACCATCCGCACGATCGCGAAATGCCCCTCGCGATCGAGTCGCTCGAGCAGAGGCTGCATCGCCGCGCCGATTTGCTGCGGAGCTTTGTAACGCTGCATCGACATGGATTTCGCAGCATAGCGCCGCGCATCGATGGACGCATACTGCGGGTCGCAAGGGTCGCACTCGGTAACCGCGGATCTATCCACCTTAGCATAAGCACAATTTATATGAATTCTCTGTCGGGCTTGTATTTTTAATGATGGCGAACATTTACCAAAAGTTATCAACAACCTAATATATGGGTTGTGCACAAGTTCTCATACACTACCTGTAGGGGTTCGGGCTTGACATCCGGCATATGCATTGGGTTATATTGCCGCCCACGCACCTCGAATCGTTAGGGGCGCAGAGCGGCGGGGGAAGGCGCTCGGATGATGCGAAATCCGGACGTAACGCGACGGTAACTTGGCGGGTTCGGGAGGAGGCGGTGATGGCGGGTGGCGCGAGCGAGAAAGAGATAGCTTTGAAACCGACTTCAAAATCCAGCGAACGCGACAACGGCAGTCCCGCCGCGACGACTGACAAGTCCGCCGCACGACGCGGCGTTGCGCTCGAGCGCTACTTCACCACTCCCGGCGTCGATCCCTACACCGAAGTCGATTGGGATTTCCGCAGCGCGATCATCTCCGGCGAAGACGGCCGTATCGTCTTTGAACAAAAGGACGTCGAGGTGCCGCGCCCGTGGTCGCAGACCGCGACCAACGTCGTCGTCTCGAAATATTTTCGCGGACCGCTCAGCCAGGTTGGCATGCAGCCCGGCGCGCCCAAGCGCGAGACCAGCGTCCGCCAGCTGATCTCGCGCGTGGTCGATACCGTCACCGGCTGGGGCGAGAAGCAGAATTATTTTCCGACCGCCGACGCGCGCGAAATTTTCCACGCCGAACTGACTCATCTGCTGCTCAACCAGAAGGCCTCATTCAACAGCCCCGTCTATTTCAACGTCGGCATTGAAGAGAAGCCGCAGTGCTCCGCCTGCTTCATCCTCAAGGTCGATGACAACATGGAATCGATCCTCGGCTGGTACCGCAATGAGGGGATGATCTTCAAAGGCGGCTCCGGCGCAGGCGTGAATCTGAGCGCGCTCCGCTCGTGCCGCGAGAAGCTGTCGTCGGGCGGCACCGCGTCGGGACCGCTCTCGTTCATGAAGGCCGCCGACGCGTCGGCCGGCGTGATCAAGTCGGGCGGCAAGACGCGCCGCGCAGCCAAGATGGTCGTGCTCAATGCGGACCATCCCGACATCGAGCGATTCATCAAGTGCAAAGTCGAAGAAGAGCGCAAAGCGTGGGCGTTGATCGAAGCGGGCTACGACTCGTCGCTCGACGGCGACGCCTACGGCTCGGTGTTTTTCCAGAACGCCAACAACTCCGTGCGCGCGACCGACGAGTTCATGCAGGCCGTGCTCGATGACGGCAACTGGAATACGCGCTTCGTCAAGTCCGGCGAAATCGCCGAGACGATTCGTGCCCGCGATCTCATCCGCATGATTGCCGAGGCTGCGCACGCCTGCGGCGATCCCGGGATGCAGTTCGATACCACGATCAATCTCTGGCACACCTGCCCCGCGAGCGGACGCATCAACGCGTCGAATCCGTGCAGCGAGTACATGCATCTGGACAACTCGGCGTGCAATCTCGCCTCGCTCAACCTGATGAAGTTTATCGACGAGCGCGGCGAGTTCGACGTGCGCGCGTTCCGCCACGCGGTGGACGTGATGATCACCGCGCAGGACATCGTGATCGACAACTCTTCCTATCCGACCGACGAGATCGGCCGCAATGCCGTCGCGTATCGCGAGCTGGGCCTCGGCTATGCCAACCTCGGCGCGCTGCTGATGGCGCTCGGGATGCCCTACGATTCCGAGCAGGGCCGCAGCTATGCTGCCGCGATCACCGCCCTGATGACCGGCGAGGCGTACCTGCAATCCGCGCGCATCGCCGAGCAGATGGGCCCGTTCGCCGGTTACGCGCCGAATCGCGAGCCGATGCTCAAGGTGATCGAGCGCCATCGCGGCCAAGCCTACAAGCTCGATCCGTCATTCGTCACGCTCGACTTGCTGCGCGCCGCACGTGAGTCGTGGGATGAGGCGCTGAAGCTCGGTACCGCCGCCGGTTATCGCAACTCGCAGGCAACCGTGATCGCACCCACCGGCACGATCGCGTTCATGATGGATTGCGACACCACCGGCATCGAGCCCGATATCGCGCTCATCAAGTACAAGAAACTGGTCGGCGGCGGGATGCTCAAGATCGTGAATAACACCGTGCCGCGCGCGCTCAAGCGCCTCGGCTACGATTCGCGCGAAATCCAGGAGATTGTCGAGTACCTCGACGAGAACGAAACGATCGAAGGCGCGCCGCAACTTGCCGATGCGCACTTGCCGGTCTTCGATTGCGCATTCAAGCCGCGCTCCGGCTCGCGCACGATTCAGTGGCACGGGCATCTCAAGATGATGGGCGCGGTGCAGCCGTTCATCTCCGGCGCGATCTCGAAGACGATCAACATGCCGGCCGAAGCTACCGTCGATGAAGTCGCGGAAGCATACCTCACCGCGTGGAAGCTCGGGCTCAAGGCGGTCGCGATTTATCGCGACGGATCGAAGCGCACGCAGCCGCTCAACACCGGCAAGAGCAAGGAAGAAAAAGCGGCGGACACCGCCGCGGCGGTGGCGATCGCGGCGGCCGACGAGATGCGCGTGAAGCGGCGCAAACTGCCCGACGAGCGCAACTCGATCACGCACAAATTCGATATCGCGGGGCACGAAGGCTACATCACGGTCGGCATGTACGAGGACGGGTCGCCCGGCGAAATTTTCGTGATGATGTCCAAGCAGGGCTCGACTATCTCCGGCCTGATGGATTCATTCGCGACCGCGATTTCGTACGCATTGCAGTACGGAGTGCCGCTGCAGTTCCTGGTCGACAAGTTCGCGCACATGCGCTTCGAGCCGTCCGGCTTCACCAAGAATCCACAGATCCCGTTCGCCAAGTCGATTGTGGATTATTTGTTCCGATGGATGGCGTCGAAGTTTCTCGACGAAGAAGCCAAGCGCGAAGTCGGCATCATCGAGGCGGATCGAAGTATCGAGTCGAAGACCGCGGCAGTGGCGAGCAAAGCGCCGATCACGCTCGCGATCGCGCCGAGTCTGCGCGACGGCAAGGACAGCGGGATGCGCCAGGCGTTCATCAATCAGGCCGACGCGCCGCCGTGTCCGGATTGCGGGAGCATCATGGTGCGCAACGGCAGTTGCTACAAATGCATGAACTGCGGCAGCACCAGCGGCTGCTCATGAAGTGAGGGTTCAAGGGCCCCGGGGAACGGGTGGAGGAAGAGCAAGGCAACTGGCTGGTGGGGGCGGTCGAGGATGACAGGCGCGCGGCGAAAAAAGATTTTCGCCAGTTGTCCGAACGGATGAGAAGGTGGGAGACAAGTCTCCGGGGCCCACTCTGATTGAGTCCCGCGCCCGATGCGGGCGAGGGCAAGCGCGGCGGCGCGATGCGATCGAGGAATCGGGACGCGCGCGGGTGAGGATGATGAATTCCTCGCGTCGAGTCGCAGGTCGCGCTTCAAAAGTGCGGTGGATGTGGCGGCGGATGTGGTAACGGCAGGGGGCTGGGAGCAATCCCAGCCCCCAACTCCTTGTGGAGGCTGAATTGGTGTCATAGAAGATGTTGAGCACCCATATCCCGGATTTCATCCGTACCAAGGCTATCGCACCGTACCTTCCTCCGATTCGACTCAGCGAAAAGGATTTGAGAGATCTCGCGCACCTAATGAGCGACGCTGCAAAACGGTTCGGAGGCAACGTCAAATTCGAAGTTGTGACCGGGGACGGAGAAGATAGGTACGATACTGCCGACAGCGATTTTTTCATTTCCGCTGACATGCCGGACCGCATCAGGCGAGTTGCTTTGCGGTACGACGATCGAGAGTCTCATGTTTCCTTGACACTTGAATTGCCCAACTCGGTTACAGGTCGAGGGGAGCTCTTGGGAGAAAGCCAAGGTGCCAGCGTAACCTATGTCGTTGGCCTAACAAGTGAACTCGACCGCCGTCTCCGACAATGTCTCATTGCATCGAAATCGCTGACTTTTCTTCACAAGAATAAGCAACCCTCGCTGCCAACTATATTCCTCATCCTTGGCGTCACTATGTCCATGATCTTGGGTTCAGTAAGCGATCGACTAGTAGAATATTTGAATCAGATTGGATCGTTTAGTTCACCCGACGACTTTCACGCCGTCAAACTTCTCGCATTTCTGATCGTTGTAGCAGCTGGCGGATTCTTTGGAGGTTGGTGGACAGCCGATTTCACGGAAAAACTACGGCAAGCCTTTCCGCGTGTACAGTTCATCGGGGCCATTTCTGACCCAGGCTCGCAACGTCGCCCCGCGATTCTCCACGTCACGAAGTTGATTGCAGGTGGTCTCGTGGCGGTCACATTGAGCCTGTTTGCTTCAGCAATCTACGCTCGCCTCTGAGCCGTTCTTTGAAGCGCTTCCTCCTTTCCTCGTCCGTCCTTTTCCGATTTCTCGCCCCTTCCCTTCTAACAGCGCGTAGCGCGCATCTTATCGCCACGGGAAGCCCGAAACCTGCGTGAGGTTTCGGAGAATCCTTTCTTCTCATTGTTGAATTGGAGACGCTGGGTCCTGGTATCCGGATCCGCTCTCCAATTCACATACAATTTGCTCGGCTAGAAAGTGATCGAGCCGTATCGCGCGATTGCGATGACACCCACGCATCTCAATACCTGCCGCCGAGCTTGCGGTGATCCCAGCTAGCGATTTTTTGCGGGATCACTTTCAGCACGACGCGTTTCGGCGCCGTCGTGAGTGCGGTGTTCTCGGCCTGCCCGCCGCCCGAGTATCGATTGCGAATCGCATTCATAGTCGCGTTGACGGTCGCGACATCCTCGATGATCTCGCATTCGCCGCGAATCAGCACTCCGCGCAAATCCGAGTAAGCCCGCCCGGTCTCGACCATCACGCCCACTCTCGGATTGCGTCGGATATTGACCACCTTTTGCGCCTTGCCGTACGAGGTCATCAGGATTGCGCCGTCGCGCCAGAGGTAGTTCATCGCGACCACGTGCGGATAGCCGTCCTTGTCGATCGTGGCGAGCGCCGCCTTGGGCGCCTTGCTGAGAAATTCCTCCTGTTCCGCGGGAGTCAGCTTGATTTGGTCGCGTCGTTTCATTTTACCGCCTCGTTTTAAGCTCTCTGCGCCGTCAAACAGTCGCGCCCGCGCGCGCATCGTGTAAATATCCAACTTCCGGTTGATACCGCGCTCGTCCGGTCGGTCACGATGCTAGCGGTTTTGATGGCTTTGCGCCGCATCGCGCTTTCCCCTAGATTTGCGCTTTGGCGGAGGAAGCGCTTCCATAATAGAGATGGCATCAACACCGAACACCGGCTCGAAGCCGACACTGTCTGACGGGGAGAAACCCGGCAAACGCACGCTGAGCGACGTCATTATCGGACCGCCGCGCGACGTCCGCGATCCCAAAATCTTCCACAGCCTCTCGCTGGTGGCGTTTCTGGCGTGGGTGGGGCTGGGTTCCGACGGGCTCAGTTCCTCGTGCTACGGCCCCGAGGAGGCGTTCCTCGCGCTGGGGCATCATCAGTACCTGGCGGTCTTCCTCGCGCTGCTGATGGCGCTGACCGTATTCATAATTTCAGCCTCATACTCGCAGACGATCGATCTGTTTCCGACCGGCGGCGGCGGCTACCTGGTCGCGACCAAGCTGCTGGGCAAATATTGCGGCCTGGTCTCGGGTTCGGCGCTGGTGATCGACTACGTACTGACGATCTCGATCTCGATCGCGAGCGGCGCCGACGCGATCTTCAGTTTCATGCCGGCCGGATGGCTCGGCTTCAAGTTCGGGGTCTGTATCGCCGTCGTAGTGCTGATGGTGGTGATGAATCTCCGCGGCGTGAAGGAATCGGTCCTGTCGCTGCTGCCGATTTTTATCGCATTCATCATCATGCACGTGTGGCTGATTGGCTATGCGATTTTCAGCCGCGGCAGCGAGTTGCCGTCGATCATCGGGCACGCGGTCGGCGAGGTGCACGCGAGCAGCAGCAGCATCGGCATACTCGCGCTCGCGGTGATTTTCTTCCGCGCCTACAGCCTCGGCGGCGGCACCTACACCGGGATCGAGGCGGTTAGCAACGGCCTGCCGATTCTCCGCGAGCCGCGCGCCGAGACCGGCAAGCGCACGATGATCTACATGGCGGTGTCGCTGGCGTTTATCGCGGGCGGAATCCTGCTCTCCTACCTGCTGCTTAACGTCGAAGCGGAGCACGGCAAGACGCTGAACGCCGTGATGTTCGAGAAGCTCGCGACCGACTGGAAATTCATGGGGCTGCAAGTCGGCGGATGGATCATCACGTTCGCGCTGCTGACCGAGGGCGCGCTGCTCTTCGTCGCGGCGCAGACCGGCTTCGTCGATGGGCCGCGGGTGCTCGCCACGATGGCGTCGGACCGCTGGCTGCCGCGGCGATTCTCGAACCTGAGCGCGCGGCTGGTGACGCAGGACGGCGTCGTCGCAATCGGATTAGCTGCGGTCGTCATCCTGATCGGCACCGAAGCGAAGGTCGATCTGCTGGTGGTGCTCTATGCGATCAACGTGTTCGCAACCTTCACGCTGTCGCAACTCGGGATGACGGTGCATTGGTGGACCGAGCGCAAGACGGAGCGCCGATGGCTCCGCAAGCTGACGATCAACGGTATCGGCACGCTGTTTACCGCAACCATCCTGGCGATCACGCTCACGCTGAAGTTCGACGAGGGCGGCTGGATTACGGTGCTGATGACGGGCGGCCTGGTCTTCCTTTGTTACATGGTGCGGAGCCATTACGAGCGCGTGTCGCGGGCGATCGAACAGCTCGAAGCCGACATCCTGCCCAAGCTCTACGCGGTTGAAAAACTGGAGCCCGCCAAACGCGATCCCAACGCCTCGACGGCGGCGATCCTGGTCAGCGGTTTCAATGGACTCGGGCTCGCGACGCTGATCGCGGTCACGGATTTGTTCAAGGGCGAGTTCCGCAACGTGGTGTTTATCGGCGTCGGCGAAGTCGATTCGGCGCTGCTGAAGGGACCGGAAGAAGTGCAGGAACTCGAGCATCGGATGGCCGAGGATCTGAACGAGTACTGCCAGTTCGCGTCGGACCTGGGCCTTCATCCGGAGTTGCGGGCGGGCCTCGCGCCCGACGTCGTGGTCGAGCTCAGGCGGATTTGCCTCGAGGTCGCGCACGAGTTCCCGCACGTCGTGTTCTTCGCGGGCAAGCTGATTTTCTCCGACGAAGTCGAAGGCTTCATCGGGCGCTTTCTGCACAATCACACCGCGCTCGAATTGCAGAACTGGCTGCAACTCTACGGCTTCAGCCTGGTGATTCTGCCGGTCCGGGTCGGAACCGGCTCGATGACGGTGCCGGTGACGTCGCAGGCTGCCTAGGAGCGACTGAGCAGCTCGGTCCCTCCGGTAATCATGAGCGACCGCCCATTCCGTCGATAGATGCCCAGTTTCCCGCGACGGTGACGTGACGGGTCGAACGTTTCAACTGGTGGAGACGGAACCGGTGAGTAAAGCCGAACCGGTTAGACCAAAAATAGCTTGGATTGATCAGCGTTTTTTCGGCTTGGTCTTTCGCCAAGCGGCTTTTCCACCGATAGTTTTTCCGGGAACCGGTTCAATCAGTCCGCGATCCTTGAGAGATAGGAACACGCTTTTCATTGAATTTTCCGATCGGATACCGGTCAGGTCGCGCGCTATCATGTTTGTTATTTCGTCATTGTTTTCCAGGTAAGCGATAACCGTGTCATGAGCCGAAGCCAAAGGAGTGTGCCGAATATTGATCGTCACCGAGTGCTCGCTTTCCTCGATGACCGGTTCCTTTAGCCTCAATTTTTTCATTGCCTCGAAAGCGGTATTCAATCCCTCTCCAACGTCCTTGTTCGGAGCGTCCGGAAACTTGTTGATTAACCGGACGATCTTCGGATTCCGAGCCGATTGCTCATCCAAAATATTCTCTTTGGTTACATGACCCGGAAGCCGACCGGGGCTCTCAACTTCGATGCGATTGTCATATATCCGCACTTGAACATCGGCTGCGATGCTGTAGTCCCTATGCAGGACCGCATTCGTAATGATCTCGTGAAGCGTCTCGTGCGGATAGGTTACCGACTCCAAGCCGTTCGGTCCTAAACGGTTGATACCTTCGACCAATTTCTTGGTTCTCGCGACCGCTTCTCTAATCTGCTGGTCTAGTGGCCCTTCGATCGTCAGAGGATCAAACGCTAACGATTCGCGATTTCCCTCGGCCTCCTTGGTCTTGTATCTGAAAAGTTTGATCGCCGACCGCTTCGGAAGTGCAGCCTGTGGCTCGTCGGCAAAGAGGAGAAGACCGGCCACCGTGGGTTTTCCTTCAGCAACGAGATTTTGCTTTGCGATCCACGTATCCGGCTCTCCAGTAGGCACAACATTCAGCATGAACTCAATGATCGCAACCGAATTGGTTATCAGCTTCGGATCCAGGTTTAGGGTTTCGTCCTCGAACGATACAATGCCCTTATCCAGTCGCAGCCGGTGCAGAGCCTCTTCGCCTTTGACCGACTGTTTTTGAGCACCGCGACGGACATAGGCGACGCCGTCGCTCGCGTACAAGATATCCTTTGTCTTGAAAATTATAAGTTGTAGTACGTAGCCGGAACGCCCATCAGCCGCCAGAAAGGTCGCTCGGTAATGCGTTCCCAAGGGCGACATCGCCTCAATTACCTGAATGTGGTTGTTCGCCTCCTCGACATCAGAAAATCCACGCCAGTGACGTATCTTTCTGCCGTTATGATCCGCTTCATCGATGCCAATGAAGAGTTCTCCACCCGCAGTGTTCGCGAATGCGGAGACAGCTTCCGTCAGTTTCGCGGGCGCTATGTCGGCGCTTTTGAGGTCTAGATAGTGACTTTCCTCTAAATCAAGAATGCGCTTCGATTCAGCGTCGTCGATTCTAATCTGTTCAATCATCTCAACCTAAAATCGTCTTTGGCGTCGGGGCCGTCAAGGCGTTGCGCGCGACGATGACCTCTTGTTATTGATCCGGTCACCTCATGGGTGACGGAACGCTCTATCCGCCCTTGCTCGACATGGGGCTATGCCCCATGAGCCTCGCCGACGTGCGCGAATTGTGCGTCGAAGACACCCGCTTTCGTTTATCTCACACTCGGCGTTCTTCGCGTTTCGTTCCCCTGAACTCTCCGGGGATTAGTAGGATGTTGACACCACTAGAAATAGCGAGCATTCTGAGCAGGACGTGACAGGCCGCAGCGATTTGGGGTATGCTACTTTCCCTTGGCGGCGATCAAAAGGCGAATATCGTGATAAACGACTGGCAACCAAATGATCGCGATATGACGCTGACCCTTCATGGGCTTGACGTGGACAACGGAAAAGTTCGGGCCGATGTGTTCGCCGTCAAATTCCGAGCGCTGCTTTCCTCCCTAAGAGCAGCCGACAAATTTGCTAACAGAAAGAAATCTCACGAATACGTTATTGAGACAGCACAAGGAGGGAGCATATATACCGCCGTCCGAGAGCGAATAAGTGTCAAGAAGCGGATACCAGCGCCAAGCATCCCTGTGATGCGAGACGCCTTGATGGCGGTTTACAACGGCGAACAAACTGTCGAGAGATTTCCCAAAGGCATTATTGATAACATCCGGTTAATAGCCAAGGATGCCGGAAAGAAATTCTCGCACGGCGAAGTTGGCACAAAAGACAATCTCGTACGAATAGATGACTATCTCGTCAAACAGGTGAGCAAAGCTGAGGAACGCATATTAGGAACTGGACTCATTAAGCCACGTCGGCACTTCGAGGGCATATCCTTCGGAACGTTCGATGGCATCGTGAAGGAAATGGACGCTCGCGGACAACTGGTCAGAGGAAAACTGATCTTGACTGCCGGTGAGAAGGAAATCGATTGCATTTTCCGTAGAGACGATCTGCCGACTCTAAAGCTGAGCTTCGACCTTCGCGCTCGGGTCGAAGGAATGGCCCACTACGACGGCGAATCTCTGTTACCAGTGCGGCTAGATGTCAGGCGGATAGCAGTCACAGAGGAAGCAGCAGATTTGCTGCGTTGGAGAAAAGCGCTTGCGCATAAGAGAGGGCGGCGAAAGGACCCTTTTTGAATGCCTAATGCGCCGACTAACTTGTTCTGGGACTCTTGCGTATTCGGAGCATTACTGTACGACGAAATCGACGTATACGACCTAGCCAGCATTGAACAGTACCTTAAAGAAGCGAAAGACGGGCGACACAAGATTTATACATCCTCGATCATCTTCGCTGAAATCGCAGATAGTAAGATCAAAAAGACAGGCATCGGTTCTATTGGGGATTTGATTAACGATTTCATTGGCTCGACGGTTCCCATCGATCCATCTGTCAATATTATGACATTGGCGGGTCGTCTCAAGGACATTAAATATCGAAAAGGTGAATCTAAGAATCGTCACCTAGGAACAGGTGATGCGATCATGCTCGCGACGTGTCTCTACCTAGAGGACGCCATGGGCGTTAAGGCTGATTTCTTTCACACCTTCGATAATGGGAAGGGACCTAAGAAAGAGGTCCCACTTTTAAGTTATCACGAATGGTGTGAGGGCCTTTCTGGCGAGAAAGATCAGCTTGCTCAACGAGTATGTTCTCTAAAGAGGCAACAGCCGATTCATCCAGCGCCGCCACTTCCCCTAGGACCACCCTCTACTGCTACTTGACCGTGCCGGACCTGTGTGGCCCGGCCTTCCTTGATTTCTCAGCAGCATCAATCTTTTCTTTCGGAACGTGTACCAGGTGCCGCATCATGCGGTCGAACTCGCCCATGTCTGCGTTTGCGAGTTCTTCGCGGGCGTCTTTGGTCTTTTCTTTGATCGCCGGTGAGTCTGACTTTGCCACGCTTGAATTTTAGCGCGGCAACGCTCACGCGGCTAGCGGCTACGCGTTTGATATGAGTTCAGCAAACGGATCATCATCGTGCCGCCGGTTATGGCGGAACGTGAACTCGCTCAAATACAGAGGCAGATAGTCGCGGGACATCTTGTGATACGTGCCCATGACGCCGCGCCGCAGGAGCGACCAGAACGACTCGATATTCTGCGTGTGCACCTTGCCGCGCACGTATTCTTCTCGCTTGTGCGTGACGATCTCATGCGGGAATCCGAGCGAGCGCAGGTGCCGATAGCGGAACGTCTCATCGGTCGCGATCAGGTTCACTCGACCGGATACGGTCTTGCGCACGAAATTGTCATACGTGCTGAAATCCGCTTCCTCGACCATTTGGCACACGATGTTGCCTTTGCGGGCGATGGCTCCGATCACTTCGGTCTTGCCTTGCGAAGCCCAATTGCCGACGCGCTTGCCCTTGTGCTTGTTCTTTTCCTTGCCGCCAAGATAGACCTCATCGATCTCGACTTCGCCCATTAGCTGTTCCCATTCAGAATCCCGCATCGCGCCGCGAAGTCTCATGCACTGGCACCAAGTCGTGTGGTAGTTATCGAGATGCTTCGAGCCGAACATCATGCGATGCAGTTGCAACGCGCTGATGCCCTTTTTCGAGACCAGCATCAGGTAGCCGATTTTGAACCACGACACGAGCGGGCGCTTGGTGTTCTCGAATACCGTGTGCGTGATGACGCTGAATCGATAGCCGTTCTTTTTGTTGCAGGTCAGAACTTCGCCCGTCGATTTGTTCACGCTCTCTTTGCCGCTCTTGCATACCCAATTGAACGGGCGAGCCTTTAGCTCGTAAACCTTGTCGTGGCCACAGCGCGGGCATTTCACGCCATCGGGCCAGCGCATCTTTTTCAGATACTCGCGGCAAGCGTTCTCGTCCGGGAAGCGTTTATCGAATGCGTCTTGTGTCTGCATGATGAGGATAACTTAGCGCGTTACGTGCTCGGTGTCAACATCCTACTAATCCCCAACTCTCCTGAACTTTCATACGTTTCACGTGAAACATCTCGACCACAAAATGTTTCACGTGAAACGTTTCTCGCTCGTCCTCAGCGCGGTGCGGGCGTGATGCGATAGATTCCCAGATCGGGCTCGCGATGAGTCTCGACAATTTTGAAATTCTTCGCGTCGGGGAGTTCCGAGCGCACCGAGTCTCCATCTTTCCAGCTTGCGAGCCATCCGCCGCCCGCCGCTGACACTCTGCTCTCGATCGTAGCGCGCGCCGATTGCGGGTCGTAGCCGGGCACCGCGACGCGCGGATTCGGACCGCGAAAATAGTAGTTGAACACCACCGAGTAGTAGCCGAACGGGAAGCCCGCGCTCGGCTCGTTCGCAGTCCTGCCGTTCGAGACGAACCCCGATTCGAAGAACACCGGTTCCGCCGGGCCGCCGGCGGCGACCTGGCGCGCAAGTTCCCGCCACGGCTGCGGCTTGGCCCTCGCGAACGGCGAGAGAATCAGGCATAGCAGCGCGAATCCCGCCGCCAGCAGATTGCGCCACTTGATGCTCCATGCGCCGATACCGCCCGCGACCAATATCGAAGTCGCAGCAATCCCCGGCGACAGATACCGCGGATTGAACATCGGATGCAGAACGATCGAGCCGATAACAAATGCGAGAGTCGGTATTGCAGCCCACGTCACCAGCCAGCGCAGAGGCTCGTCGCGATCTTTTTCCACGGCGCGGCCGAATATCAGCCATAAGCCGAATCCCGCGGCGATCGCTAACGCGGCAACCTTGTCGGTGAGCGAGTAGTTGTAGGCCGGGCCCAGGTAGTCCAGCGAATGACCGTACATCAGGTCGTGGCTTTGTCGCGCCGCGACGGGAACGTAGGGAAGGAACAGGCCGAGCGCAATAGCCATCGCGAGCCATACCATCGGATCGCGCCTGCCGCGGGTGAAATCGCGCAGTAGCATCGCGGCCTCGGCGCCGACGATCAGCAGTCCGGCCATGTGCGTGTACGGCATCGCTGCGCCGAGCACGCCGCATCCGATTGCGCGAGCAGTGCTCGGCCGGGAGCGCACGCGTATCAGCGTGAGCAGATGCGCGAGCGAGATCGCGATGAACATCGGATACATCCGCGCGGTCTGCGCGAACACGATCGCGAGCGGATTGAACGCCCAGATCGCCGCCGCCGCGACGCCGGTCTCCGCGTCGAACATCTGGCGGCCCAGCGCGAAGATTAGGAGCAGGCTGACGACCGCCAGCGTCGCCGACATCGATCGCAGCGCAACTTCGCTGAGGCCGAAAATCCGCGTGTAGTAGTGCAGCACGGCGTAGTAGAAGACCTGCTTGCCGGGATCGTCCATCACCGGCGTCCGCACGATCGCGGCGACGCCCGGCTTCGACGCCGCCCATGCGCTGTAAGCCTCGCTCGCGCCGAGCGCGTCCTTGCCGAGGTGAAAGGAATAGAGGGCGGCCGCTACGATCAGAATCGCCGCGAAGATCTGCATCGCACGCCGCGACGATCCCGCCCGAGACGGCGCTGTGATCCCGGCCGATGCGGCCGCGTTCGCGCTATCCATGCTCACCGCTTATAGCGGATCGCATCGCCACAATCTTCCACCGGTCCGCACCGCTTGCGCGTCGCGCGATAACTTCACTTGACTAGCCGGGCCGGTACTGGCGAACTGCTCAAAGTCATGTCCGAGTTTCCCGAAGTAGTTCCCGAGATCGGCGAACAGCGGATTGCGGTGACGCTGCCGCCGATCGGCCGAATCCGCGCCGAGGTATGGGCGCTCGCATGGCCGGTGATTCTGTCGTTCGGACTGGATTCGATACTCGGGCTCGCCTCGATGCTGATGGTGGGGCGCCTCGGCGCGGAGGCGGTCGGCGCGGTCGGCCTGGCGACGCAGATTCTCGGCGCCGTGCGCGCGGGTATCGCGGCGGTCGGCACCGGCACGGTCGCGCTGGTGGCGCGCTATATCGGCGCGGGCGATCGCAATAGCGCCGAGGAAGTGCTGAAGCAATCGGTCATCTTCGGCGTGATCGTTTCGACCGTCATCGCGATTCCGGTGATCGTGTTTGCGCGTCCGCTGATGAGCCTCTTTCAGGTGCAGGGCCAGATGGCCGACATGGGCGCGCGCTATCTGCAAGTGGTGATGCTGTCGGAACCGTTCCAGGGAATCTTTCTGATGTGCGCGTCGGCGTTGCGCGGCGCCGGCGATACGCGCACGCCGCTCTGGATCGGCGGCATCATCGACGTGGTCGCGATTTTCTTCAACTACGTGTTGATTTTCGGCAAGCTCGGATTTCCGGCGCTCGGCGTCGACGGCTCCGCGGTGGCGACGCTGCTCGCGATCGCGATCGGAGGGCTGCTTTTCTTCTGGGCGCTATCGATCGACGGAATGGTGCTGAACTTCAGATGGCATCGGCTGTGGCCCGACCTCGGGCTCGGCCGGCGAATCCTTAGCGTCGGCAATCCGGCGGCGCTCGAGCAATTGATCATCCAGTTCGGCTTCGTCGCTTACGTCGCGTTCGTCGCACGCTACGGGCCGAAAGAAGTGGCGGCGTACTTCATCGGCGTGCGGATTCTCGCGCTGTCGTTTCTGCCGGGCTTCGGCTTCTCGGCCGCGTCGGCGACGCTGGTGGGGCAGGGACTCGGCGCCAACGATCCGGCGTTTGCGCGCAAGGCGGGATGGGAATCCACCCGCATGGCAGTCGTGATGATGACGGCGCTCGGCCTGGTGTTTCTGCTGTTCGCGCGTCAGATTGCGGCGCTCTTCATCAGCGACAAGGAGGTAATCGAGTACACCGTCCAGTTCATGTATGCGCTGGCGGCGGCGCAACCGCTGATGGCGATCGATTGGACGATTACCGGCGCGCTGCGCGGCGCGGGCGATTCGCGCTATCCGCTATGGGGCTCGCTCGCGGGCTTTTACGGGATGCGGCTGCTGGTCACGATTCTGATTTCATACTACGGCGGCAGTACCGTGTGGATCTGGTGGTCGCTGATTGCGGACTACGTGGTGAGGTCGGCGCTGAAATCGTGGCGCTTCAGCACCCGCCATTGGGAAACAATCGAGGTGTGAGGCAAGGACAACGTGGGTGCCGACAGTCGTTGCGAGCTACTGACAACGCCACATCTGCGCGGCCCTTCATCGCGAGAGATTGCCCACCCATCAAGAGAAGCTCAGGTTCTTCGACTTCTGCCATTCGACGGCGAACGAGCATCAGGACCGACACCTCGGCTGGTTGTTGAGCGCCATGTACTAGGAGGTGTCTTCCGGTAGAGAAGCGAGTCTTCGACCCTCAGACGTGATCGTCCACTTTCCTGGGGTTTGCTCGAGAAACCCTTGTTCCATCATCGGAATGCGAGCACGACGAAATTGCGCCTTCCACCTTGGACGGCCACCTGCTAGCAAAATCGAATCCCCTTCCTTCAAAAGAGAGGCGATAAGAGGTTCAAGTTCTCGCTCGAGTGCCTTCGGCGTCGCTTGTCCTCCCATCTTTAGCAGTGTCTTGAGAATGAGCGGATAGAATTTCCACTGTGGCGTGGCGCTGTCCTTAGAATTAGAAGCGTCTCGCCTGATGCCCTTAAGTGCTCGCCATTCCCGGCGCATTCCTTCGATCTTTAGCTGGAACTCTTCCACGGATCGCGCCAACGCTATCGTTGCTGAGGCCGCTTCGTAAGCCGAGCGTGAGAGAAGCTTGGCACTTTGCTGATTGAGTAGCCGGCGAACCGCTCTTATCTCACCCACAGCCTGTTTGAGCATACGGTCCACGCCGCCCGAATGCGGAATCTTCACGCTGCAATGCCCTTTCGCGCTTCGGACGTTTCTTGAATCATTTGATTCAAATCTAACGGACACGCCAAAACTGCTACGCCTGCGGGCGAGGCTCCCGTCTTAAAGACCTGTAGCCAAAACTCGCGATTTTGCTTAGCGCCGAACACCGTCTGACTCAGGTGCTTATCTATCCAACAGGGCAGCATCGCAAGATTGCTGAGGAAGAGTTCTATTCGTCTCCACAGATCCTCTGGAAATTTCTTCTGAAAGAGTCTTTCCTTGTTCGTCATTTGCCCCGTCCAGGCAAAGTAGTGTTCAACTACCAGCCTGACCCATTGCAGGATCGCGCCCACAACTTCCTCTCGAGCCATTCTCCAAGCTCTGAGATGCGGTTCGGCAATCAACGTGCCCTTCTGAACCTGGTACTCGATCTTCCTCCCTCCTGTCTCGGGATCCCATTGGCCTACGAAGAACACGTCAGCGAATAAGTTCATTAGCCGGATGAGTTGATCTCGTTCCAAAAAACGAGGGTTCTCGCCACGTTCGACGCCCTCGTCGATGGGACTGTCCAACGCGTTCTTGTAGACAAATTCGGCGAAAAAGGTGCGCTCGATCGTGCTGTATGCGAGTGGTCTATCAGCTCCCTTGCCCGACCACTCTATGAATTCCTTGAGTCGATTCTCCGTACTGTGGGTTATCTGATCGCGTACCGAATCAACAATGTACCGCTGCATTTCCCGGTGTTCGC
Source organism: Candidatus Binatus sp. (assembly GCF_030646925.1). Classification (NCBI taxonomy): domain Bacteria; phylum Candidatus Binatota; class Binatia (SeqCode); order Binatales (SeqCode); family Binataceae (SeqCode); genus Binatus (SeqCode); species Binatus sp. (SeqCode). The sequence goes on from NZ_JAUSKL010000024.1 coordinate 62,161, forward strand.
CGCGAAAGAAGGCAACGAGATCTCGCTCACTGAAACCGTAGTGATCCTCTCTGAAGCCCTTCATTGTCTGGTATTGACGTATCCGCTCGACGAACAACGAACTACCTAAGTGCCTGATTACCGCCGTATCAAAGGCCACTTGACGGAGCTTATCGCCTGCATTTGTGTTTGCTTGCAACAAGACATTGGTGTCGGGCTGAACGAACACTCGGACCGGCAACTCCTTGACGCCGAGCAGAATCTGCGCGGCAGCCTTATGTTGTCCATCAAATACCTTTAAAAGGCTCGCTCCATCTGGCTCGGGAGCCCACCAAGCGAGGGCGATGTGAAGTTGAGGACGTTTTTTCATGAACTCTTCTATGAGTCCACGAACATTTGACCCGATACTTCTGGGATTGATTCGATCGTCGTGATGAAGGTACTCAAGCGGCATGAGCGCGAAAAAATACTCCATGCCACTTAGCGAGTCTTTGTATAGTGGCACAGATTGAATCTCAGGCCGACCAATTTCACTTAGCACAAAGTCGACGTGCTCTGGTCGTCGCTTGAGTCGAAGCTTCGCTTTAGAACCGCCATAACGCTGAAGCACATTTCCTAAGTTTGCGCCTCGCAAACCTTGCTCTTGGGCTTCGATCTGTAGTCGATCGAATTCGGCCATACGGCGGGCTACTCTCAGGTCCGAGGCTCCCTTACTTCGGTTACAAGAGAGGTGGACTATAGCAAAATTGTTCTCCTCATCGGGCCCGACTTCCGACAAGGGAATAATATGGTCAACGTCGAGTTGACCCTGATGGAGGAGCAGGTCGATTGGTTTGTCACAGATAAAACACTTCCCCGACTGACGTTCGGCGAGGCGCTTTTCAAGGGTAGACCTTTCTTCCTTGCTGAGCGCTGAAAGCATTGTCACACGATCGGCCATGCGTCACGTCCCTCCTGGCTGATGCCTCGACGTCCGGGTGTTCACGTTCACTAATTCTGGCTTGACGCCGAGCAGAATCACAGCCCCGAGCATCATACTTTGAAAAAGTATTGATCGGCGAAGGAGGGGCGGTCCAGACAAAACCAAATACCGAAAAGGACGAGTGCTCGAGTAACATCAACGGCTGCGTGAGAATTATTCCAATTGATGCGGTGGCAACTGTCGTTCGCGACTCGTGTTCATTCGGACCCGAAACACAAAGGCACCCGTAAATCTTGCCGGTATCTTGGCTTGCAGGGTCCTTCTCCATCGACCAATCCGTACTCTTGTCACCGAGCGGGGCGTGCGCCAACGAGCAATTGCCCGGAGGACAGGCACCGGACATTGGGAAACGATCGAGGTGTGAGGGCGAAGCGCGAAGGCCGCGCGCGCGTCGCGTCGGCCTGCCTTGTTCAACTCGTAAGAAAAGTGTTTTGCGTTTGCGATGCTGGACCGCGCCGCAGCGCGGCGGGGCTTTTGATTTCCCCGTCGCACTACGCAGGAGAAGTTAGAAGGCCGCGGTGACGGTCGAGATCTCGCTGGTGATCTTGCCGCCGAGCAGCGTGTAAGCCGTCATCCCGGCGACCGCCACTGCGGCGAGGATCAGCACGTACTCGGTCATCGTCTGGCCCTTGCGGTTCTCGCGGATTGCTACGAAGAGTTTGGTTAGATAGTCCATTGTGGTTCCCCTTTTTGCGCTCCTTGGAGCGTTTTGTGATTGTTAGTGCATCCACCGTGCCACCTGGAGGCCGACTGAATGATGCACATATTCTGATGGAGATTCGTCTTACTGACTCGAACGGCGCCAGATTAGGGTCTCGAAAGGACTCGCAGGTGCCTCGATTTGTCGCGGCCCGGTCCAATTCATTCGACGCGCCGTCCGACGATCGGAACTCGAGCGACCCTCAAAAAGAAAGGGCGCCCCTCCAAAGGGACGCCCTCTTGCTAACTTCCTGATGCTCTCTGGTTATCCTATCTTGGCGTACACGGACTTAATTTGCGTGTACAGGTCAATCGCGTATTTGCCGAGTTCGCGGCCGAAGCCCGATTGCTTGTAGCCGCCAAATGGCGACATCGGATCGAGCTGGTTGTAGGTGTTGATCCAGACCGTGCCAGCCTTCAACTTGCGCGCGACCTGATGGGCGCGGTTGAGGTCCTTGGTCCACACCGCCGCCGCCAATCCGTAATTGGTGTCATTGCCCTGCAGGACTGCGTCATTTTCGTCCTTGAACGGGATCGCCGAGGCGACTGGCCCAAAGATTTCCTCGCGCGCGATCTTCATCTGATTGTTCACGTTGGTGAAAACGGTTGGCTGGATGAAATAGCCGCGCTCCTGCGTGCCGGCCGAGCCACCGGCCTTGGCCCTGGCGCCCTCCTCCTTGCCGGCCTTGAGGTACCCGATCACGCGATCGTGCTGCTCCTTGGAGACCAGCGGGCCCATCCTGGTGTTCGGGTCCATCGGATTGCCGAGCGTCAGAGTCTTCGCCATCTGGGAAAGCGAATCGGTGAATTCCTCGTAAATGCCCTGCTGGACGAATACGCGCGAACCGGCGCAGCAGACCTGGCCCTGGTTCATGAAGATGCCAAGCATCGCGCCGAACACGGCGCTCGGCATGTCGGCGTCGGGGAAGATGATGTTGGGCGATTTGCCGCCGAGTTCGAGCGATACGCGCTTCAAGTTGCCGGTCGAGGCCTTGAGGATCAGTTTGCCGACTTCGGTCGAGCCGGTGAAGGCGACCTTGTCGATATCGGGATGCTCGGCGATCGAGCTGCCGGCGCCGGGGCCGAAGCCGGTGATGATCTGCACGACGCTTTCAGGGAGCCCCGATTCGAGGATCAGTTCGCCGAGGCGAATCGCGGTGAGCGGAGTCTGCTCGGCGGGCTTCAGAATCACGACGTTGCCGCAGGCGAGCGCCGGCGCGATCTTCCACGACGCCATCAGCAGGGGGAAATTCCACGGGATGATCTGTCCGCAGACGCCGATCGCTTCGCGCAGGGTGAAGTTGAAGATCGACGGATCGGAGGGATTGGTCTCGCCGTAAATCTTGGTCGCGAAGCCGGCGTAATAGCGGAACGTCTCAGCCGCGGCGGGGATGTCGATATTCTTCGATTCGAAGATCGGCTTGCCATTGTCGAGGCTTTCGAGTTCGGCGAGTTCGTCGGCATTCTGTTCGATCAGGTCGGCGATCTTGAGCAGGATACGGGTGCGGCCGTGCGGATTCATACTCGCCCACGGTCCCTGCTCGAAGGCCTTGCGCGCGTGCTTGACGGCTTCGTCAACGTCGGCCTTGTCGCCCTCGGCCACCAGGCCAAGGACTTCCTCGTTGGCGGGGTTAAGCGTCTCGAAGGTTTTGCCGGACTTCGCGGGCACCCATTTGCCGCCGATTAGCAGTTTCTTGGGCGAGCTTTTGATGAAAGCGATGGCCGCGCTCGAGGTGGCGCCTTTGGTGGCGCTCTCTATTGAGGTTGTTGCTCCCATAGTAAGAATTCTCCTGTCGATGATGTGTCGCCGTGCGCGGGTGTGCGCCCCGCAGAATTAACATGGCGAGCGATCTTTCTGACTAGCACTCGGGCACTAGTAAATCGAGGCCCGCCCCGCAAAGGTAAGTGCGATTTGGACCGCCGAACCAATGTCAGAGCGGGCGGCGAGGCGCGGGGGTTTTGCCCTCGCGGACGTTGGTGGATATCCTTGCCATGTCGTTCCCGTGGCATTCAAGCAAACACCCCTGATGGCGCAGTATCTCGGCGTCAAGCAACGCGTGCCGGACGCGATCCTTTTTTTTCGCCTGGGCGATTTCTACGAGATGTTCTTCGAGGACGCCGAAGTCGGCGCGCGCGTGCTCGATATCCAGCTCACCTCGCGCTCGAAAGACGGGGTGCCGCTGTGCGGAGTCCCATACCATTCCGCGGAACCGTATATCGCCAAGCTGCTGAAGGCCGGGCACAAGGTCGCGATCTGCGAGCAGGGCCCGCCCGACGGCAAATCCGGCAAGCTGATGCCGCGCCAAATCGTGCGGGTGATCACGCCCGGCACGGTCGGCGAGGAGATGGTGCTGACAGCCGCCGAGAAGAGCTACCTGGTCGCGATCGCGCGCGTGGAGGCTGGGTTTGCGCCCGCGGCGAACACTGGTTATGCGCTCGCAGCGAACACCGCTTATGCGCTCGCTGCGCTCGACGTATCGACCGGAGAATTTCTCGCCACGCAAATCCGCAACAGCGCAGCGCTATGCGAGGAGATCGCGAGAATCGCGCCGCGCGAGATGATCGTCGCCGAGAACGACGGCGCGCTGGCGGCGACATTAAAGGATATCGATTGCGCGCTGACTTCGCTGGATGTTGCGGCGTTCTCGGCCGAGCGCTCGTCGAGCGCATTCGCGGCCCGCTTCGGCGACGCCGCCGCAGATCTCGACCCGTCGATTGCGTGCGCGGCGGGACTCGCGCTGCTCTACGTCGAAGACACCTTCGGCCGCGACCTCGCGCATATCGCGATACCGCGCCTTTATCAGACCGCGGAGTACATGCTGGTCGATGAAACCACGCGGCGGCATCTCGAGCTGGTCGCGTCGAGCGACGGCGCTCGCAAGGGATCGCTGCTCTCGATTCTAGATGAGACGATGACGGCGATTGGCGCGCGCACGCTGGCGAACTGGATCGTCTATCCGCTGCTTTCGCTCGAACAGATCAACGGACGCCACGACGCGGTCGAGGAACTTTTCGATGCGGACCTGGGCGGAGCAACAGCGGACGCATTGAAGCGGATCGGCGATCTCGAGCGGCTGGCGGGACGAATCGGCAGCATGCGGGCGTCTCCGCGCGATTGCCGAAGACTCGGCGAGGCGCTTGATGCGGTCGCGATGCTGAAGAATGCGATCGCAGCGTTCAAGAGGGGGCAATTGCGCGCGCTCGGCGAGCGAATCGCGCCGATGCCCGCGCTGGTCGCGCAGATCGAATCGACGTTGTCGGATGAGCCGCCGATCAATCCGCGCGACGGCAACGTGATCAGGCCCGGACTCAGCGCCGAAGTCGATGAACTGCGCGGGCTCGCGACCGACGCGCGCGGCGCGGTCGCGAAGCTCGAAGCGTCGGAGCGCGAACGGAGCGGAATCCCGTCGCTCAAGGTGCGCTACAACAACGTCTTCGGCTATTACATCGAGATTACGAAATCGCATCTCGAGCGCGCGCCGGCCGACTACGAGCGCAAGCAGACGCTGGCGGGGGCGGAGCGTTTCACGACGCCGGCGCTCAAGGAATTCGAGCGCAAAATCTTAAGCGCCGAGTCGGGGCTCAAGGAACTCGAGCTGCAGCTTTTCACGAAGCTGCTGCGCGACTTGCAGGCGCATAGCGCGGCGATCCTGGAAACGGCACGGGCAGTGGGCGAATTCGATGCGATCATGTCGCTCGCGAAGGTCGCGCGGCGGCGCGGCTACGTGCGGCCAGCGATCAACACGAGCTTGCGGATTCGGGTGCGCGACGGACGTCATCCGGTGCTCGAGGCCGGGATGCGCACGGGCGAGTTCGTGCCGAATGATCTCGAGGCCGACCCCGAGACGCGCCAACTGCTCTTGATCACCGGGCCGAACATGGCCGGCAAATCGACGTATCTAAGGCAGGTCGCGCTGATCGCGATCATGGCGCAATGCGGCAGCTTCGTGCCGGCCGCCGAAGCGACGATCGGGCTTATCGATAGGGTGCTGACGCGAATCGGCGCGCGCGACGAACTGCGGCGCGGCGAATCGACGTTTATGGTCGAGATGAGCGAGACCGCGCGCCTGCTCGACGGCCTTACCGAGCGGAGCCTGCTGCTGCTCGACGAAGTTGGGCGCGGCACCAGCACCTTCGACGGACTCGCGATCGCGTGGGCGGTGGCCGAATACCTGCACGATCAGACGCGGGCGAAAGTTTTGTTCGCGACGCATTTCCACGAACTGACGGATCTCGCGCGCGAGCGTCCGCGGGTGAAAAATCTCAGCATGGCGGTGCGCGAATGGGCGGGCGAGGTGCTTTTTCTGCGGAGAGTGATCGAGCAGCCGGCGTCGCGCAGTTACGGAATCGAGGTGGCGCGGCTCGCGGGATTGCCGCAGTCGATTATCGCGCGCGCGCGCGAAATCCTGGTGAATCTCGAATCGAGCGAACTCGACGAGGCCGGGATGCCGCGGCTCGCGCGCAATCGGCGCGCGGAGAAACCGGCGCCGCAGATGGGCCTCTTCACGCCGCGCGAAAGCCGCGTGATCGACGAACTGCGCGCGCTCGAAGTCGAGACCCTGACCCCGATCGAAGCGTTGAACGCGCTCGCGCGAATCGTCGCGCGCCTCAACGATCAGCCGTAACACGGGCGTCCGCGCGCGGCGTGCGGGTCGTCGCCGGGTCCGCTATTGTTGAGGCGGGAGTGGCAAGCGGTTGATGCGGCAATGGCGGGTGTTTGCGATCGCGGCGGCGGCGATTCTCGGATCGATTTTGCCGGCTCGCGCCAGCGTAAACGCGCCAGCGTTGATCTCCGCGCGAATAGAGCGGCAGGGCGCGACGCTCGAACTCCATTTCAGATTTCGTGGCGACGTGCCGCCGCTTCGGCTGAGCGCGCACGGGAGCGCACTCTGGATCGATCTCGGACGCACCCGAATTGAGATTCCTCCGCGTCCGCTGTTCGGCCATGAAACGTCGCCGATCGAGAGCGTGCGCGCGATCGATGCCGGCGGCGGCGATGCCCGTATCGTCGTTGGCGTCGAGGGCAAGGCGGACTACGCGATCGCCAAAGTGAAGCAGGAGATCGTGCTGCGCGTCGCGCCGGCGGGCGCGAATCCGAATATCGCCGCGCCGATCCTGGTGCATGAGGATGCGCCGCGCGTGCCGGCGGTCGCGCGCGCGTCGATCAAGGTGGCGCACGATGCGACTCGACCGCGCAAACAAATCATGGCTGCGCCGGTCACGCCCGAGTTGCGCTACGGCGGGCCGGAAATTGTTCGTCCGCGGCCGGCGGTGATCGAAGCGTTGCGCGTGCCCGCCAACTTCGATTCGAACTCGTCTGAAAAAAGCGAGCAACCGTTGGTGATGATCGATCCAGGGCATGGCGGCTTTGATCCCGGCACTCAATCGGCGGCGGGCGTCGATGAAAAAGCACTCGCGCTGCAAATCTCGATCGCGCTGAAGGCGGCGCTCGAGGCGCGCGGAATCAGGGCGGCGCTGACGCGCTCGATCGATGTCTTCATCAGTCTGCCGGAGCGGACTCGAATCGCGAACAAAGCGAACGCGGATCTGTTCGTCTCGATTCATCTCAATTCGAGTCCGAACGCCGACACGACCGGAATCGAAGTGTACTATCTGAACAACACCACCGATCATTCGACGATTCGCCTCGCGCGGATCGAGAATGGCGGCGAGGGCTATGGCAGTGGCGGCGGCTCCAACTTAAACTACATCCTGACCGACCTCCGGCAGAACTTTAAGGCGTCGGAAGCGGTCTCGATAGCAAGGATGATCGACGTGCAGACGGTGGCGGACCTCGACGCGGGGCTTGGCGTGAACGTAAACGCGCTCGGCGCGAAGATGGGACCGTTCTACGTGCTGGTCGGCGCGCATATGCCGGCGGTGCTGGTCGAGTGCGGATTCATGTCGAACGCGGGCGAGGCGGAGCGGCTGAAATCGGCGCAGTACCAATCGATCCTCGCGGGCGGAATCGCGACCGCAATCGCGCACTACTTCAAAGCGGACATGGCGCTGGGAAATCTGTGAGTTCCGCAAGCGGAGCGCCGCGCGCGTCGAGCGCTGAATCGAAGGCGCAATCGCCGCGCGGCGAGCAGGCATTGTTCGAGCGCTTTGCCGCGACGCGAACGCCTGGCGTCGTTGCGCGCGCGTATCTCGAATCGGTGCGTGGTGAATTGGCGGAGCGGCATTTCGCCGGCGCGAACGGCGGGGAGATCGTCTCCGGCATGACGGCCGCGATCGACGACCTGCTGCGCGCGCTCTACCTCTACGCGGACGCGGATCACGGTCGGCGCTTTTCGAAGCTCAATCAGAAAATCACGGTGGTCGCACGCGGCGGCTATGGCCGCGGCGAAATGAATCCGCGATCCGACGTGGATTTGCTGTTCATCCACGATTACAAGCTCGGTCCGTACGCGGAAATCGTGACCGAGATCATTCTGCACGCGCTGTGGGATGCGGGCCTCGAGGTCGGGCACGGGGTGCGCACGGCGAAGGAATGCGTGCGGCTGGCGAACATCGATCTGAAGGAGAAGACCGCGATCCTCGACGCGCGGTTTCTGTGCGGCGACGAAAAGCTTTACGCCGACCTCGACAAGCTGCTGATCGCGGAAGTGCTGAATCGCAACCAGGACAAGTTCTTCAAGGCCAAGCTCGAGGAGAGCCGCCAGCGCCACGCGCAATATGGCGATTCGATTTATTTACTCGAGCCGCAAATCAAGGAAGGCGAAGGCGGGCTGCGCGATCTGCACACCGCGATGTGGCTGGCGAAGGTCAAGTACAAGGTGCACGCGCTCGAGGAACTGGTGCAGAAGGCGGTGATCACGGAGCCGGAAGCCCGCGAGGTGATCGAGGCGCGCGACTTTTTGTGGCGGATGCGCAACTCGCTGCATTTTATTACCGGGCGGCATTTCGATCAGATCACCTTCGAGCTGCAGGAGCGAATCGAGCCGATGCTGGGGCTGCATCCGGCGGAAGGGCAAACCAAGGGCTCCGCCCTGATGCGCGCGTACTATCAGCATGCGACAACAATACATCGCTTTGCGGAGGGGCTGATCGCGCGGGTGACGGAAAACAGTCCCGGCGGCAGATTTTTCCGGCGCACGCCGACGCGCAACCTCCGTCCGGGCGTGATCGTGCAGCAGAATCTGTTGAGCGCGGCTGATCCGAATCTGTTCAAGGACGATCCGCTCAACTTGATCACGATTTACGCCGATTGCCAGGCGCAAGGGGTCGGACTATCGGGCAGCACTTACCAGTTGGTGCGCGACAACCTCTTCCGGATCGACGACCAGCTTCGTAGCGATCCGCGGCTGGCCGCGGCGCTGAAGAAGATTCTCGCGGGACGCGAGCGGGTTGCCGCGACGCTCGAGGCGATGCATCTGTCGGGCGTGCTCGGCGCAATAATCCCGGAGTTCGGCAATCTATACGCGCGGGTGCTGCACGACCTCTATCATATATATACCGTCGATCGGCATTCGCTGGTGGCGGTGCGCGAATTGGAGCGGCTGCGCGCCGGCGAGTTCAAGAGTCTGACGCCGCTGCTGACGGAAGTGGCGCGCGAACTCGATTGCCTGCCGCTGGTGTTCCTCGCGCTGCTGCTGCACGACATCGGGAAGGGCCACGGCCACGACCATCATGAGCGCGGCGCGAATCTCACGACGGGAGTCTCGCGGCGGCTCGGTCTCGACACCGAAGAAATCGATCTGGTCGTGTTTTTGGTGCGCAATCATCTGATGATGTCGCAGGTCGCGCAAAAGGGCGACCTCGACGATCAAACGACGGTCGCGGAATTCGCGCGGCAGGTCGGCTCAATCGATCGGTTGAAAGCGCTCTACCTGCTCACGTATGCCGACATGCGGGCGGTCGCGCCGAAGGTTTACAACAACTGGCGCGACATGCTGCTAAGCGATCTTTATATGCGGGCGCTCAAGGTGCTCGAGCAGGGCGATCGCGAGGCGGTCGATCCGGCGCGGCGGCTGGCGATTGTGAAAGCCGCGGTGCGCGAGAACCTGATCGCGGCCAGCGCTCCGGCTACCGACGTGCAGTCGTTCCTCGACGAGATGCCGGATCGCTATTTTTTCACAGTGCCGGAGGGCGATATCCCGCTGCATTTCGAGCTGATGCGCGCGCTGGACGAGCGCCCGCTGATCACTCGCATCCACCATTTCCCGGCGCTCGAATTCAGCGAGTTCATCGTCGTGACGGCCGATCAGCCGGGCTTGTTTTCGATGATCGCGGGGGCGCTCACCGCCAACAATCTGAATATCCTGTCGGCGCGAATCACGACCCGCAACACCGGCGTAGCGATTGACGTTTTCCGCGTCTCGCATCTGATGGGCGCCAGTTCGATGGCGATGGAGGACGACCGCTGGCGGCGCGTCGAGCGCGACCTCGAGCAGGTTATCACTGGCCAGCAGGACATCGCGGCGCTGGTCACGGCAGCGAACCAGGTGCAGTCGGCGGGCCGCAGGTTCACGCGCCACGTGGCGACCGAGGTGACGGTGGACAATCGCAGTTCCGAGCAGTTCACCGTGATCGACGTGTTCACGCAGGATCGCATCGGGCTGCTGTTCGCGATCACGCACACGTTGTTCAAGCTCGGATTGCGGATTCACCTCGCGCGCATCTCGACCAACGCCGACCAGGCGCTGGACGTTTTCTACGTGAGCGATCGCGACGGCAACAAGATCACCGGGATCGGGCGGATGCGCGAACTTCGAACGCAGCTGGTCGAAAAAATCGATCGTAACCCGAGCGCCGGAGCCGCAGCATGAACGCCGTGGGCTGGGACGACCTCATCGATCGGCATCTGGCGCGCCAGGCAGTCGAGCGGGGCTTAAGTCCGCATTCGATGGAAGCGTACGGGCGCGATCTGCGTGATTTTCAGAATTGGTGCCGCGCAAAAAATCTGCATCCTGAGCAACTGGACGCCGCTGCGTTGACGAAGTATCTCGAAGCGCTGGCGGATCGCGGACTCGCGGTCAGTTCGCAGCGTCGGCATCTGGCGAGTATTCGCGGACTCGCGCGCGAACTGGTCGATGAAAAAATCATCGAGCGCGATCCGGCGCCGGCGATAAAATTGCGGCCGCATCCACGCAAGCTCCCGCGGACATTGTCGCTCGCCGACGTCGCAAATCTGATCGACGCGATCGACGTGACGACCGCGCGTGGCGCGCGCGATCGCGCGATGCTCGAGCTGGCGTACGGCTGCGGGCTCCGCGTTTCAGAGCTGGTGGGCCTTCAACTTCAGCAGGTGAATCTGAGTGCGGGCGTACTGGTGGTATTCGGCAAGGGGAGCAAGGAGCGGATGGTGCCGATGGGCGGTGCGGCGATGCGCGCGCTCAAGCAATGGCTTGAGCGGCGCGACGAGATCGTGAATCCGTCGAAAGTCGAGCGTCGCGCAAAAAAGGTGCTGCCGAAGCGCGTAACCGCGGTGTTCGTGACGCGGCTCGGCCGCGCGATGACGCGGCAGGGATTTTTCAAGGCGCTCAAGGGGTGGGCGGCGGCTGATCCGCGCACGTCGTGGATCAGCCCGCACACGCTCAGGCATTGCTTCGCGACGCATCTGATCGAGGGCGGCGCCGATTTGCGCGCGGTGCAAGAGATGCTTGGGCATAGCGACATCTCGACCACCCAGATTTACACGCACCTGTCGAAGAGCCATTTGCGCAAAGTGCATCGAACGTTTCATCCGCGCGCGACGCGGACCAGCACCCGTGAGGGCACGATCGCGTGAGCAACGCCGCTGAGTTTCTGACCGAGGTATCGATTTGGGCGCTGCCGATCATGTTCGCGATCATCCTGCACGAAGTGATGCACGGGTTTGTCGCGCTGCAACTGGGTGACGACACCGCTAAGCGCGCGGGCCGCCTCACGCTCAACCCGCTCTCGCATATCGACTTGTTCGGCACGGTCATCATGCCGATCGCGCTGCTGTTTATGCATCTGCCGGTGTTCGGTTACGCCAAGCCGGTGCCGGTCGATTTTGGACGGCTACGAAATCCGCGCAGCGGGATGCTGATGGTCGCGGCGGCGGGACCGCTGACGAATATCGTGCTGGCAGTGGCGAGCTCGATCGGGATGCGAATCGCGATCGCGCACGTTGGCGGACCGTGGGGCTCGGCGATCGCGCTGCCGCTCTACTACATGCTGCGCGCGTCGGTCGTGATCAACGTGGTGCTCGCGACTTTCAACTTGCTGCCGCTGCTGCCGCTCGACGGCGGGCGCGTCGTCGTGTCGATTCTGCCGCTGCGGGCCGCGCGCGCGTTCAGCCGGCTCGAACCGTTCGGCTTTTTCATCCTGCTGCTGCTGCTGTATACAGACTCGGTCGAGCGAGTGATCAACCCCATCATCAATGCGATCGCGCGAGTGTTGCTGTGAACGAAGAATCCGCACCGCCCAGATTCGAGAGTGACGGCACGGTCCGTTTTCGGCTGCCGATTTACGAGGGGCCGCTCGACCTGCTGTTGCATCTGCTGAAGCGCGCCGAACTCGACGCGCGCGATGTCAGCGCGAGCGTGATCACCGAGCAATATCTCAGATATCTCGAGATGCTCGACGTGCTGAACCTCGACGTGGCGGGCGAATACCTCGTGATGGCGGCGACGCTGCTGCTGATCAAGTCGTTCGCGATGCTGCCTCATCCGGAGCTTGCGGATACCGAGGAAGGCGAGGAGCTGAAGCGCGATTTGGTCGAGCGGCTGCTCGAGTATCAGCGCTATCGCGAGGCGGCGGAGAAATTATCCGAGCGCGCGCTGCTCGGGCGCGACGTATTCACGTCGCCGGGCGAGGCGCCGCCCGAAGACGAGAACGCGAAGCGATACACCGTCACGATTTTCGATCTGGTCGAGGCGATGGGCGCAGTGCTGAAACGCGTTGCCGACAAGATTCCGCGCGGAATCGTGCTGCGCGACATCCCGGTCGCGGAATGCATCCCGCGAATATTGAGCGCGCTGGAACGGGGCAGTCGAGTCGAGTTCATTTCGCTGTTCGAAGACATGGAAGATCGCTCGTTGGTGATCGCGACCTTCATGGCGCTGCTCGAACTGATTCGGCGCCGCGAGGTGCGGGCCTATCAGGAAGAGCGCTTCGGTCCGATCCTGCTCGAACGCGGCGAAGCAAGTGCTCCGGTGGTTGCGGCAACTGAGGAGTCGGAGTGGAAGAAGAGCGACTGAAATCGATTCTCGAAAGTTTGCTGTTCGCGGCGGGCGAGCCGGTCTCGCTGGCGCGGCTGGCTGCGGCCTTCGACGAGATGCCGCGCGCGACTGTGCAGAAAGCGCTGGCGGCGATGATGCTCAGCTATGCGACCGACAATCGTGGCCTCGCGATCGAGGAAGTTGCCGGCGGCTACCAGATGCGCACTGCGAAAGAGAACGCCGGCTACGTTCGCAAACTGTTGGCGGCGCGGCCGCCGCGGCTCAGCCGCCCGCTCATGGAGACGGTCGCGATAATCGCATACCGGCAACCGATCACGCGGCCGGAGATTGAGCACTTGCGCGGCGTCGATACCGGCGGCGTGCTGGAAACGCTGCTCGAAAAAAGGCTCGTCAAAATCGCGGGACGCAAGGAGGCGCCCGGACGTCCGATGGTTTACGCGACCACCGACGAATTTCTCGAGTTGTTCGGACTCAAGGACCTCGAAGGGCTGCCGGACCTTTCGGAATTTCGCGAAATCGAGCGCGCGGTCGAGCAGGCGAACATCGGGCCGATCGAAAGCGTCGAGACTCATCCCGAGGAC
>NZ_JAUSKL010000025.1 GCF_030646925.1 Candidatus Binatus sp.
ACATCCTCGGCTGGCAGGGTGCGCGAGCGCACTCTATCCCTCAGTTCCTTGCGCTCCCTCGGGGCCAATCCAAGCTCTCCATCAAGCATCCCTTACGATACACTAACCCGATACCAATGTCACTGTTACAGGCCACTAGTCAACTCCACGTACACTTTTCTCTCATTTTTTACCGGGCAACAGGGTCCTCAATCCGCATGCATTACTGGAGAAGAAGAGCCAGAAGAGCCAATTGATTGTTGATTCATTTCACAGGTTGAGGAGAACCCGCCGTTCGTACTACGTAGTCCGCGTTCCCGGGGACTGAGACGCTGACGGAGGCATTCGCCGACGAGGCGATGAAACCAAGTTTGTACCCACGATCGAATTGATCGGCAACCGCCGAGATAGCACGTGAGAAGCCGAGGCCTTGATCCTCGTCCATGGATGGAACTGTGCGCTCATTGCCCCCCGAGGCTGAAGCGATCGCATCGAGGGTCAGCTCGTCGACCGCGTCCGTTACAGAAGCAAAGGTGCCGACCGATGCCGAAACTCTACCTACGTTGGGATCTCCAATTCCGATCGCATAAACGGGCACACCACTCTGCATTACCTCTGTGATTAGGCGGTCTTTGGAAGTAAGGCTGGCATTGTCCATCCCATCGGTCACGAGCACCAGAACTCGATCGCGATACTTTGCCTTAGACAGGAGCTCGATGCTCCTTGCGGTCGCGTCGTAGAGCGCCGTTTGACCGAAAGGATGCAAGAAGCGTAGTCGCCGTTCGATCACCTTGTGGCTGGTCGTCAGCTTCTGAAGTATGAAGGTCCCGCTGCTGAATGCGATGAGCGCTACCTCGTCGCATGGATCAAGACGCTGGATCAGCTTGCCGAATTCGCGCCGCACCACTTCGATTTTCGGTGTCATGCTGCCGGAGGTGTCGATGGCAATCACTATCGATTTGGGAATGGTGCCGTCGTCCTCGTGAAAATAAACGATGGGGTCATTGACGGGTTCGAAATGTGCCACGAAATCAGCCTGCTTGAGTCCTGTCACGGGCTTCCCGCCGCGATCGGTGACCGACACGCGAACCTGGGAGTATCCGGCCTGCTTCGCGATCAAGGCTGGCGCCTGATCCTTGTACACGCATTGGCCAACAGGCGCCGGTGGCGGTAGGGCCGCCGCGGCAGCGAGCGTTTGTCCAGACGCTTCCTCGACACGAGTAGTGGCATCGGCACGTTTCGGCAGAGCGACAGTTAGCGCGGCGCCAGGTGGGGCGATCGTACCGATCGTATAGCCCTGCCCCAATTGCTTGGTAGTCGTTGCGATCGCGTTCGCCAAGGAAACGCCATTGTCCTTCTCTACCGGCCGAGCGAACAACGCCTGGCCGCCGCCTGCATTCGCCAAGCGGCGCACCGCGGCCTCATCGACCCGGTCGGTCCCGGTCAACTTTGCAAACAGCCCGGTTTTGGCGGCGGGGTCGCCGATTCCGATTACCCATACCGCGACGCCATCTGAGCGCGCTTGCGCCAGAACTCGAACGCCTTGATCAATCGCTGCCTCATCGAGCCCGTCTGTGAGAATCACCAGGACTCGGCTCGGGTAGTGCGCCGCTCGAAGCTGCGAAAGCGCCATTCTGATCCCATCACCTAACCGGTTCTGACCCGCCGGAAGCACATTGTAGATCTTGACGAGCGCCAGCTCGTGATCGGTTGTAAACGACTGAATCAGAGTTACATCTTCGAGCGAGGCAGGCAGATCCAACTTCTCTGGATCCAGGCCGGGCAGGTATTTGCCACCGACCAAGACTGCGGCGACTTCATCGCAATCATTCATGCTCGACAACGATCCTTCCAACGCGCCGCGCACCAGCGAAAGACTTGAGGACATGACCACAGTCTTGTTCCACATACTGGCAGGCACGTCGCCGACCAGGACCAGCGATATAGGGTTGGCGCCACTCGGATTCTCGTGGAACCAGGAAATGGGATAGGTTCGGCCTCCTGAATTGATCGAGAAGTCCGACGCAGTGAGTCCCGTGATTGGTAAGCCCGAGGAGGCGCTTACTGCAACTGAGAACTGGGTATAGCCAGGTGCCGAGAGCAGATTCGCGGGCGGCAAGTCAGACGGACGACAGAGCTCGAGCAACGGAGGGGGAACTGCATTTATTGGCGCGATGGCAGGCGCGCCGGCCCTGGGGGCCACAGCCCGAGGTTGGACGGTCGAGACGCACGCCGAAGCCAGGATAGCGAATACGAGAAACGCATGTGCGGGTTTGGGCTGATTCAGAAAATGCATCCGATGAAACCGCCTAACAGAGCGGTCCGACCATGCTAACATGTTGTCGTCGAGCTGGGAATCAGCAGGATTGGTCAGGTCACAATGAGGAAAGTGTACTCATTTATCCTGCCTTCACTATGCTTTTTTCATGAAAATCTTTGAATGAGTCCGACAATCGGCTGACAATCAGCCGTGGCCGGCGGCAAATCGTTGCCGACGCGCGCACACGAGCTAGTAGAACGCCATGGACAAAAACTGTCCACGGTATGGCTCTCGTCTCCGATACATCGCAAGCCGCGCCTCATAATCCTTGTTGTTTACCTTGCCGGCGAGTTCCAGGGCTGACATCTGCCACTTCACCGCTTCGTCGAATTTCCCATTTTCCGCGTAAGCCGCGGCCAATGTGTCCAGTACAAATGCACGCTTCCATGAGGTCAATTCGCAGGCTCGCGTCGCATACTCTACGGCCGCGGGTCCATCGCGATATGCGCTGATCGGCGATGTCGCAAGCGACCAGCCGTAGGCGTTGAACATCCTCGGCTTATCGGAAAAAAGACTCGATGCTTCGTCGAAATCAGCCCGCGCAGCCAAGAGATTCCCCCGCTGTGCGAATACGGTGCCTCTATAGACATAGAGTCCGGAGGCGATTGGTTTTATTGCAATCCCGGAATCGAAATTTTGGATCGCCTGGGTCAAATCGCCCTTGGCCTTGTAGGCGACCCCCCGGGCCAAATAGTCGAACCACTTGGGATCGAGTTCGATGGCGTGCGAATACTCGGCGATGGCGTCGTCATATTTTCCCAGGCATATCATCGTGTCGGCTTTGCCTGAAATGGCGCGCACCTCGTTCGGCTGAGTGGCAAGAAATGCCGTGAATTCTGAATCGGCTGCCGAACAATCATTGCGTCGGAGCAGTACGTAAGCCTTCGAGAGGGGATCGGGTGCGTCGAGTCAAAAAAATACCGGACCCCGAAAGGCCCGGTATTGCTCTGCAAAAAGCGAAATGGCTTTCGCGGTTTAACCTACTTTCTCTTGAGCCGGAACGGATTGTTTCCAACGTTTCAGGCGTCCAGCGTCATCGTCGGTGTTTCTCAGATCCCTCCACGTGCCGTGCTCCTTTGAAAGATAGATCGCCTTCTCAATGGCTTGCCGAATTCCGGCACGTAAGCTCTTTTCGGGTTTTTTCTCCATGGTCTACACCTCCAAGAGTGGACCGACTGCCGTGAATTGCCCAAGGAAGGGCAACATTTTATCGAAGATTTGCTGCTGCTCCGTTGAAGCTTGTGTAGCGAGATCGCGCGTTAGCCCTAATTCCGTTGATATTCGCGCGATTTCGCTCAAGTAAATTGAGAACCGATGCTCCGGGTACTTCTCAACTAAGTGACTAGCAATCGCTTCTGCTTCCTTTCGCGTATATTTGTTAAGCAATAAACGTACCGCGTACTCTTCGGCGACCTTCAAGATGCGCGACATCTGAGTGTACCGCACGACATCCACCCTCTCGAAGAGCGGTCGGACAGTATCGGCAGTGAATTTCATGGTCATCGGGAACAGAGTGGAAAGCTTCTTGTTAGTTCGGTCAAGAAGCAAGAACATTTGCCGGTCAAACGCTTCGAGTGCAAAAGCGTGCAGGCGTTCAAGCGCCTGTACTTCGTCTAGAGCCGAAAGATGTTCCTCACGTTCTGGATCGAAGAGTTGAGCGTCAAGCGGTCCTAATTCGGCAGGCGGACGGCCCAGCAGAATCTTATCTGCGCCAAGCGCAAGCAGTGTGGCAGCGCTCTTCGCGTAGCGTGGTACGACCGCAACAAAGCTTCCACAACGTTCAGTCAAAAGATTTGCGAGCTGAAAGGCGCAGTTTGCAATTCCTCCTGGCGAATGAATTAAGAGAGCTATGGGGCGACCCGGAAGCAATGACATATTCTGTAGGAACAATTCAAAAAGTGCCGGGGCGACAGTCCTTAAATCTTCCTGCTCTCGATTCTCCGGCGGATGCTGGACAAAGAACCAGAGCGGCATTTGCAAGTTTTTTTCAAGCTCGCGTGCAGTCTCTACAAAATCCGTCGGCAAGACGATGGGATCAGCATGGATCGCTGCGGTGTAACGTTTTGGTACAGAGGGTGCAACGGGTAGAACCGGGCCGTTAACTATTGTTCCGCCGTTGGATGCGCTCTGCCCCGCTGCGCTATTTTTGCCCTTGTCAGCCATCAGCCACGAAGCGAGACTGTAACGCCCCATTTAGTGAATATCAAGGACGACCGCGCCATCGCGATTTGGCTGCTTTCTTGCCGATTTCGCTCAACTGCTGTTTTGACAGGTTGGCGGCCCGCGCCCTTCCGCCTTTCAAACCGCCCTTCCGCCCTAGCTCGACAGCAGCCGGATTCCGATTATCCTCAACGCGATCTTCGACCTGTCCCGTCGCGATATCTCCAATGAGCTTGGCGAGAGCGATCGGGTCGCGCGGACGTTTCTTGGGGGTTTCAGCCATGACGATATTATCGCATGACCTGCCACAGGATGCAGCGCTTCGTCAACGGCTACGGATTTCAAACTGACCCACTACCTGGGAATCCGTTCTTCCTGGATGGTGTCGTGCGTGCGCTACTTTCGGAGGACAAGCTGGCGCGTCACACACGGGTTGAAGTCCAGCATCTGAAGCTTCCGGAAAATGTCCGCGAGTCGATTCGGCGCAGTCTCGAACTTCTCAGTGAAGCAACGCGCTCCGTTCTGGACATCGCCAGCGTGATCGGAAACGAGTTCGAGTTGGATCTGGTGGCGCAGTCCGCCGCTCCGGGGGCCGCCAATCTGGTTGAGCTGATCGATGAAGCAGCGAGCGCAGGAGGTCGTGTCCCGAAATCCAGCATCCAAGACCGAGTACCGTTTTTCGCACGCGCTGATTCGCGAGTTCCTCTATGCAGAATTGGGAACTGCTGAGCGCGGGCGGATTCATCGCCTGGTCGCCGAGGGACTCGAGAAAATCCACGCCTCTCATCTCGAGTCGCATCTAAGCGAGCTGGCCCATCACTTCCGTGAAGCGTCCTGTGCAGAGAGTGCGCAGAAGGCGTTTGACTACTCGATCCGCGCTGGACAGGCGGCGGTCGAGGTCTTCGCGTACGAGGAGGCTGCCGCACATTGGAATGCGGCGCTTCGACTGGCGGAGACGCTGGATCTGGAAATCACAAAGCGGGCACGTCTCCATCATCGGATTGGCTCGGTGAGCCGCGCCTTCGACTTCAATCACGGTATTGAGCATCTGGAAGCCGCACTGAAACTCTACCAGCAGATTGACGATCAACGCGGGATTTTTAAGCTGCACGCCGAATTGGGATCTGCGTACGCGCAAACGACTCCCCGGATGAACATCCCGCTGGCGCTGAACCACTACCGAGAGGCCGAAGCCCTGGCTGAGGAGGGCGGCGATCAGGCGTCACTTGGAAAGCTCTATCGTGGCAGCGGTATGGTCTGCGTCGAGACGTTTCGAAGCGATGACGGACTGATAGCTTCGCAACGTGCCATGGAAATATTCGAACGTCTCGGAGACAAGGCAGGATGGGCCGACGTGAAGCCGCGCACACGCGCAGATTTAAGCCGTTTCGGCGGAGAATGCGGGACGTCGAGGACTGACTGGCGGAGCAAGGGCGATTCGAACTGCCGCGCCACTATTGAAGCCAACTCATCCCAAAAGCTTCGGAGTGTTCGGACCGTCTTCAACCTTGCAGAGAGCTTTATTCGAGCAGAATCAAGCTCTTTCCGTCTCTGAGGCACACAATCAGGGGTAAAGAGAGGACTGGCTGCCGGCCTTGAAACGAGCGATGTGTGTGACCATCTCCGATGGAGGCACACGAGGAATGAAGAGCAATCAGGGTATTTCGAGACCAAGAGAACGCGCCGGCGATCTAGCTGGGCTTTCAAAACTGACGACTGACGATCTCAGAAAGCGCTGGCGGCAGCTCTACGGAGCTCGACCGCCGGCTCGGATCAATCGGCCGCTGCTGATTCAGGGCATTGGATACCGGATGCAGGAGAAGGCTCATGGTGGCCTCAAACCCGCCACTCATCGGCTGCTGGCGCGAGTGACGGAAGCAGCCGCCGCCGGCCGCGAAGTGGTCGTCACGCCCGAGCGCAGTCCGCGGCCGGGTACGATGCTGGTGCGAGAGTGGCACGGCGTCACCCATCAGGTGACGGTGCTCGACGATGGGGTGCTGTACTCGGAGCGGCGCTACCGGTCGCTCTCCGAAGTGGCGCGCCTCATCACCGGCTGCAGATGGTCTGGACCACTCTTCTTTGGTCTGCGAGCTCCTTCCAGCGAGCAAGATCATGCAGCTCGCTAAGTCTGCGATCCGGCGCTGCGCGATTTACACCCGTAAATCTTCGGAAGAGGGACTGGAGCAGGATTTTAACTCGCTGCACGCCCAGCGCGAGGCGTGTGAGGCATACATAAAAAGCCAGGCCGGGGAGGGGTGGCAACTCGTCACCACGGCCTTTGACGACGGGGGTTATTCGGGCGGAACGATGGAACGAGCTGCCCTGCAACGGCTGCTGGCTGATATCCGCGAGAAATTGCTCGATGTGGTGGTGGTGTACAAAGTTGATCGGCTGACTCGATCGTTGGCTGACTTCGCCAAGATGGTCGAAATCTTCGACGCCGGTGGCGTCTCGTTTGTAGCGGTTACCCAGCAGTTCAATACCACGACTTCGATGGGGCGGCTGACGCTTAACGTGCTGCTGTCATTCGCCCAGTTCGAGCGAGAGGTAACCGGCGAGCGGATCCGCGACAAGATTGCGGCCTCTAAGCGTCCACGAGCGCTTGTTTCACAAGGCCTTGCAGCCGTCGCTTGGTGGGCTGCCACGGAGGTTTTCGCCTCTTCTGGTTTGCTGCCCTTCCGCTCGCTGTTTCGCCGCACACGAATCTCAAGCTCCCAATAGAAGTGGCGAAGCGCAATGCTGTAATCTGCCGGGGTAGCCGACCTTCTACATTTGTGCAGGGAGATCGTTAAGGGGCGGAGAGGACGATGCGAGCGAAATTTGGTTCGGAAGGATTTGGTAGAATTCGGTCGACATTGTTGAAACAGCAGCCGACGCAACTGATCCGCCTCATCGGCGAACTCTACCACCTATCGAAGGAGAACGAGCGCTTCCTCGAGGCGCGCCTCGGCGGGGCGCCCAAACAGCTTCCGATGTACCAGCAATTCGTCGCCGACTGTCTCTGGCCCGATCCCCTTCGCAAGGGAGCGAAGGTCCAGATTGCCGAGGCGAAGCGTGCGATCAGCCAATACGAACGAGCGACCGGAGATGCGGCGGGCACAGCCGAACTTATGCTGACCTTCGTTGAGCAGGGAACCGGGTTTGCTGCCGACCTTGGATACGGTGACGAGGGCTTCTTCTCCTCGCTCGAGGGCATGCTGTCACGGGCCTTGGGCAGCCTCCAACGATGTCCGGATGAGTTTCGCCAAAATCTGCGGCCTCGCTTGATTCGCCTCTCCGAACTGGCGCAGAACATCGGATGGGGATACGGCGACTTCGTGAACGAAGTGATCGCTCGGGCGGTCGAGCCAGATGTATGAAAAGTCGGCGATCGTCGGCGATTCGCCGAGCGTGTGAGGACGCGCTAAGCGTGCCGAGTACGGAGGAACCTTCACGAATGCCCCGAATGGCGTGACGACTAAGAAGGATACGATCCGATCACAACCCCAGACGACATCGCTCGACAGATGGCGGTTCTGAAGGCCCTGTCGCTACTAAAAATTCCATCTGAACCGGAATTTCAGTCGTAGCTTTTTGTACTGCGGAAGCGATGGGATATGAGACTCCGGAGCAAGCGCCAATAGCTCCTATTCCACCAGTGCCTCCAGTTGAATGACGATCTAGGTATTCTTATGAGGAGACTTCTTGTGATTTTGATAATAACCGTTTTCGCTATGGCGGCTGCTCCGCCGCTCTATTTCGGTGCGAACCTCTTCTATTTCCCGTATTTTGGAGTTGCGCTACCAGGCATGAACCTAGCTGACGCTTTCTTCGAACTGAGTGCGGAACTTATCTTTGTCGGTATAGGGTTGGGGGCGTTGTTGATGCGCCTCAAGGCCGAAACGCGAGAACAGAGATGGCTTAGCGTTTCTATAGTCGCCGACGTCATGCTTTTCTTCGCGATCAAAACACTCGTTTGGTTGATTCCTCAATTCGCCGGGGCACTTGAAATGATTATTCCTATACCACGAAGTCTTTTGATCGTGCTCGCCATTTGGGCTGGCTTCAGATACCCGCAAACAAAAGGCGACAACAGAGCCCGCGCCACACGGTGAGCCAATGAAAACGAAATCGTCGGTTCAACCCAACGCCACACAACCGCGGTACCGGTGGGACAGACAGGTCGG